>JBCCJK010000075.1 GCA_039027815.1 Verrucomicrobiota bacterium | reverse complement strand
TAAGGGGCAGTAGGAGTGGGAGACCACCACCACCGGCTTGGCTCGGGAGCGGACGGGCTAGGGAACTCTCTTGGCCCGCCTTCTCATACCAAGCTCCAGAATTCACAGGAAGAATGGAGTGAAGGTGTTGTGTGGAAGAGGCGCTGAAGCGCGGGGAAGGAAGAGCCGGAGTCTTTCGAGCCAGCCCTGCGTTGCTCCTCGGGTACGGTGGCGGCACCGCCCCCGCGTCGCGCCATGGCCTGGCCCGAAATCCACTCGGCCATTCTACCAGCCAATTCTGCAGCTTGGTATCAGGAGGACCCTGGTGCACCCGCTCTGCGGACCGGCGGGGGATTTCGGCGGCTGGAGGACGCTTGGCAAAGTGCTTGCTCGGGAGCGGGTGGGCCACGAGGGGGAGAAGTATGGGAGCGGGGTGCGCGTCGGTTTTGCTGGTTTTGAATCCGCAGGCCGGGCCCTCGATGCAGCCTGCCCCTCGAGCTCGGATCGAGAGATGGATGGAGGAAGAGGGGGTGAGCTATGAATTGCGAGAGACGAAGGCGGCCGGCGATGCCCGACGTTGGATGGCGGAGACGGCGCCCTTCCAGCGCGTGGTGGTGGCCGGGGGGGATGGCACGGTCATGGAGGCCCTGAGTGGACTGATTGAGAATGGGAGTTCGCTGCCTTTGGGGATCTTGCCGCTGGGAACTGGAAATCTTTTGGCGCGGGCGCTTTCGCTGCCGAGCGATTTACTGGAGGCTCTGGAGGTGGCCGTGGCCACCGGGAAGGAGTCCCGCCTGGATGTGGGCTTTTTGCCGGATCGCAAGGCCTACTTCGCGGTGGCGGCGGGAGCTGGTTGGGATGCGGCTTTTCTGCGGGAGACGAGTCGGGATCTCAAACGTCGCTTCGGTTTCTGGGCCTATGTTTTCACGGGCATCAAGAATTTGTTCACGCTTCGTCGCTCGCGGGTCATGATTCGAGTCGATGGCCAAGAGGAGGTCTTCCGAGCCCACACCGTCATGCTGATCAATGTGGGAGAGATTTTGGGGCCGGGCTTTCAGATTCACGAGGAGATCAGCGCCCAGGATGGTCGCTTGGACTTGGCAATCGTCCAGACGCGCAGCTTCTGGAGAATCCTTGGGATTCTGATCCGCCTGCTTTTGAGGCAGACTTGCGATGAGCGGGAACTTTCTTTTCGCGCGGGCCAGAGAATCGAGGTCACGGCCGACCCGCCGCTGCCCTTGGAAATCGATGGAGACCCCATCGGGGAAACTCCTTTCGTGGTGGAGGTCCAAGCTGGGGCGGCCCGGCTGATCGGGCCCGGGTAGGGCTTCGCGATAGGAATGGTTCTGAATGGGTCTGATACCAAGCTCCAGAATTCACTGGTAGAATGGAGGGAAGGTGTTGTGGGGAAGAGGCGCTGAAGCGCGGGGAAGGGAGAGCCGGTGTCTTTCGAGCCAGCCCAGCGTTGCTCCTCGGTTACGGTGCCTGCACCGCGCCCTCGTCGCGCCTTGGTCTGGCCCGAAATCCACTCGGCCATTCTACC
>JBCCJK010000074.1 GCA_039027815.1 Verrucomicrobiota bacterium | reverse complement strand
TTCGGGCCAGACCAAGGCGCGACGAGGGCGCGGTGCAGGCACCGTAACCGAGGAGCAACGCAGGGCTGGCTCGAAAGACACCGGCTCTCCCTTCCCCGCGCTTCAGCGCCTCTTCCCCACATCACCTTCCCTCCATTCTACTAGTGAATTCTGGAGGTTGGTATTAGTAGACAAACGGAAGACTTCTTGCTTCCCCTCCGCCCGACACCTTTCCTCCACCATGGCCCAGACAGCCCTCATCACCGGTGCCTCCAGTGGCATCGGAAAAGAACTCGCTCAAATCCACGCCGAACGCGGGGGCGATCTCATCCTGGTCGCTCGCCGGGAAGACAAACTCTTGGAACTCCAAAGCCAGCTCGAATCAGAACACTCCACCCGGGTCAGACTCTTCCCCATGGACCTGACCGAACCCTCCGCTCCCGGAACCCTTTTCCAAGCCCTCCAGACCGAATCCATCGGGGTGGACTTCCTCATCAACAACGCCGGCTTTGGTGGACTCGGGCTCTTCCATGAACGCCCCTGGGCTCAAGACCTCGCCATGATCCAACTGAACATCGTGGCCCTGACCGAACTCTGCCGCCTCTTTCTCCCCGTCTTTCTCGAACGTGGAGAGGGCCGCATCCTCAATGTCTCCTCCACCGCTAGCCTGCCCCCGGGAGGGCCCCTGCAAGCGGTCTACTTTGCGACCAAGCACTACGTGACCGCCCTCAGCTACGGACTGGCCGGCGAATTATCGGGCAGCCCCGTCACCGTGACCAACTTGCAACCCGGGGCTACCGCCACCGAATTCGCAAGCGCCGCCCACATGGAAGACTCCGCCCTCTTCTCCCAAGCCGCTTCCGCCCGCTCCGTAGCCCAGGATGGCTACCAAGGCCTGCTCGCAGGAAAACTAGCCGTCGTGACCGGACTGACCACCTCCCAGAAGTTTCTCATGACCGCCATGCCCTTCCTCCCCAAAAAATTTGTGCTCCAGCAGATCAAAAAAATGCAGGAACTCCCGTCCTAGCGCCTGGCCACTCTCGAACGGCCAGGAACCGCTTTCCTCTCCCCATGCTGCCTCAAGAAATCATCGCGAAAAAGCGGGATCGCCAAGAGCTGACCCGGGCCGAGATTGAGGAATTCGTGACCGGCGTGGTCCGGGGCACCTTCACTGACTACCAAGCAGCCGCCCTCCTGATGGCCGTGGTCCTCAACGGCATGTCGACCAGCGAAACCGCCTGGTTGACCGAAGCCATGATGCGCTCGGGGAGAGTGATCGAACACCCTGAAATCACGCGACCCAAAGTCGACAAGCATTCCACCGGAGGCGTGGGCGACAAAGTCTCCCTCATCCTGGCTCCCTTGGCCGCAGCCTGCGGGCTCTGCGTGCCCATGATGAGCGGTCGTGGACTGGGCCACACCGGCGGCACACTCGACAAACTGGAGGCCATTCCGGGCTTCTCTGTCCAACTCGAAGAACCCGCCTACCGCGCGCAACTGCAAACCATCCACCACGCCATCATCGGACAATCCGAAGACATGGTCCCGGCCGATCGCCAGCTCTACTCCCTGCGCGACGTCACCGCCACCATCGAAAGCATTCCCCTCATCTGCTCCAGCATCTTGAGCAAAAAACTGGCCGAAGGCATCGATGCCCTGGTCCTGGATGTGAAATGCGGAAACGGAGCCTTCATGGAAACCGAAGCCGGCGCGCGCGAGCTAGCGGCCGCCCTCGTCTCCATCAGCCAAGCTACCGGGAAACCGACGACCGCCCTCATCACCCGCATGGAGCAGCCCCTAGGACGAACCGTCGGCAATGCCCTCGAAGTGGCCGAGGCCATCGAATGCCTTCAAGGCCAAGGCCCAGCCGACCTCATGGAAGTGACCACTTCTCTGGTAGCCGAAATGTTGCGCCTCGGCGGGCTGCTCCCCGAAACCGAACCCGCGGAGGAACTCATTCGAGCCCAGCTGCAAAATGGCGCCGCCCTCCAGGCCTTTCGCGCTCTCCTGCAGGCCCAAGGCGGAGACCCCAGAGTGTGCGACCAACCCTCCCTCCTTCCCCAAGCCGCGCATCGCGAAGCGCTCTCCTACCAAGGCAGCGAACCCGCCTACGTCACCGCGCTCCACGCCCGGCGGGTCGGCGAAGCCGCCCGCCTCCTGGGAGCCGGCCGGGCCCAGGCAGACGCCGTCATCGACCTGGCGGTCGGCGTCGTCCTCGCCAAGAAAATCGGAGCGCCCGTCACCCCCGGGGAAACCCTCGCCACCCTCCACTACAATGACGCCACCGCGCTCTCGGAAGCACGGGATCGGCTAGGCAGCGCCTACGCCTTTGCCACCGAGCCACCGCTCGAACAAGAACTCCTCATTGATCGGATCGAAGCTCGCTGACCGCCTCCTGCCCAAACTCCACCCCTCGCCAGCCTGCCACCATGATAGAGGACCACTCCGCACACCCCTTGGTGCAGCATCACCTCACCCTCCTGCGGGACACCCAGACGCCGACCTCCCCATTCCGCCACGCCACCGCGGCCTTGACCCAGATACTGGTAGCCGAAGCAGCCAAAACGCTCTCGCTCCGAACCTTCGAAGTCGCCAGCCCACTGGAAACCACCTCAGGGGCCGAAATCGCTGGCCCGGTCGTCTTCGTGCCGATCTTGCGAGCGGGCCTCGGCATGCTGGACGCCGCCCTGTCCACGATACCTCACAGCAGCGTCGGTTACATCGGGATGGAGCGAGACGAAGAAACCGCCGTCGCCAATTGCTACTACGCCAAAATGCCAGACCTCTCCGCCGCGCGCCAAGTCTACCTCATCGACCCCATGTTGGCCACCGGGGGGTCCGCCATCCAGTGCATCGGGCAACTGAAAGAGCGCGGGGCCACCACCATCTCCATGATCTGCATCATCGCCGCACCTGAAGGAATCGAATGCCTCCAACAAGCCCACCCTGACGTCCGCATCGTGGCCGGCAAAGTGGATCGCCAATTGAACCACCAAAAATACATCCTCCCAGGCCTGGGCGATTTCGGAGACCGCCTCTTCCAAACCTAATACCAAGCTGCAGAATTGGCTGGTAGAATGGCCGAGTGGATTTCGGGCCAGACCAAGGCGCGACGAGGGCGCGGTGCAGGCACCGTAACCGAGGAGCAACGCAGGGCTGGCTCGAAATCCGCTCGGCCATTCTACCAGCCAATTCTGCAGCTTGGTATTAGGTTTGGAAGAGGCGGTCTCCGAAATCGCCCAGG
>JBCCJK010000073.1 GCA_039027815.1 Verrucomicrobiota bacterium | reverse complement strand
GCCAGACCAAGGCGCGACGAGGGCGCGGTACAGGCACCCTAACCGAGGAGCAACGCAGGGCTGGCTCGAAAGACTCCGGCTCTTCCTTCCCCGCGCTTCAGCGCCTCTTCCCCACAACACCTCCCCTCCATTCTTCCAGTGAATTCTGGAGGTTGGTATTATTGCTCCTTCTGGTCCTCTTGGTGCCCTGGGCCAGCCAAGCTCAGCTCCGGGTCGTCACCCTCCACCCCATGATGACCGATCTCGCGAAACAGGTCGGAGGGGAACACGCCCAAGTCACCCCCCTCATGCAACCGGGCGAAAACGTCCACACCTTCCAGCCCAGCTCGAGCGATATGAGCCTTGCCAGCCAAGCAGATGTCCTCCTCGCCTCCGGCAAAGGCCTGGAACTCTACCTGCCTCGGCTCCGGGACACCCTGGGCGACACCCTCGTCATCCTCGAGGCCGGAAGCGCCGCTCGCTCCATCCGCGTCTCCAGCAGCAGTGCCGCCTTTGCCTGCTGCCCCCACCACGCCGAGGGCAGCCTCGATCCTCACTGGTGGCACAGCATCGAAGCCATGAAAAAGGCCACCCACTACATCGCCAAAGAATTCGCGAAACTGGCCCCCGAGCACGGGCCCAGCTTCCTCGCGAACGCCGAAGCCTGGCAGCAGGAACTCACCGAGCTCGAACGCTGGACCAAGCGCGAAATCTCCGCCATCCCCCGGGAACGCCGCTACCTCGTGACCGCCCACGCCGCCTTCGGCTACTTCTGCCGGGACTACGGCCTGCAATCGATTCCCGTAGCGGGCCTGAGCAAAGAAACCATCTCCTCCAAATACTACAGCGAAGCGCTCGAAACCATTCGCAAGCACCAGGTCCGCACCGTCTTCCCGGAAAAAAACACCGACCCCCGGATCCTCGACTCCCTCATCGAAGCCGCCGGCCTCACGCGAGGCCAAGCGCTCATCGCAGACGCCTCCGTCGAGGGAGTCACCTCCTACATCGCCTTCATGCGCCACAACGTGAATGCCATTGTCGCAGGCCTGACAGGATCGTAGACTCGGCCGAACTCCCGGCATGCGCGGCTTTCCTCTCTGCAACACGCTCCTCCTCCTGGCGCTCTTCTGTCTCGCTTGGTGGCCACTCCAGCACCTGACCGGCAAGCGGCCCCTGGCCCTCGCGGAAAACCCCGTCGCCTCCGCCCTCGAGATCACCGCCAACTCGGCCGCCCCCCCCTCGTCCGAAACCCCACCAGCCACCGGCCTTCGCCTCAAAAGCTCCCACCCGCTGGCCGAACTCCTCATCGAGCACCTGGGCCACCCCCTCCCGGTGAAAGGCCCCACCCCCCCCTCCACGGACACCTGGGAAATCCGACTCGAGCCGCTGGCCGTCCCCGCAGAAGGAATTGAATTCTGGATCGAAGCTCGCTTCGCCGAAAGCCTGGACGCCCAGGAAACCGGAGTGGTCCGCCTCGAACTGCACTACGCGGACCCCAGCCGGGAACCTGAAACCCTCAGCCTCTGGGCTCAGCCCGGCGCGGCCAGCCTAGGAGACATCGCCTACTTTCCCGCATCCGCCTCCCCCTACTAAAAATGGGAACGCCCGCCGAAAAAGCCCGGCCCGACAGCTGCGGAGGCCACGCTCAACACGAACTGCACGTGCGAGCGCTCCGCGTCGGGTATGCCCAAACGACTGTCCTGGACGGCGTCGACTTCCAAACCCACTGCGGACAATGCCTCGCCCTCCTCGGCCCGAACGGAGCCGGCAAAAGCACCCTTCTCAAAACTCTGGCCGGCCTCCTCATTCCCGCCTCCGGGGAAATTCTCTGGCGAGGGCAGCCCCTCTCCCGCTCCACCTCCGAAATCGCCTACCTCGCGCAGCGTAGTCAGTTCGACTGGCACTTCCCGCTCACCGTTCGCGGCCTCGTCGAAATGGGACGCTTTCCCCACCTCGGCTGGTGGCGGCCTTTTCGAAAGAGCGATCACGAAATCGTGGACCAAGCCCTCGAAATCATGTCCCTCAAGGACCTCGCCACCCGCCAGATCGGCACCCTCTCCGGCGGCCAACAGCAACGCGCCTTCCTCGCTCGGGCCCTCGCCCAACAAGCCCATGTCCTCCTCCTGGACGAGCCCTTCACAGGCCTGGACCGGCCCTCTCAAGAAACCCTCTCCCAGCTCGTCCGCCACCTCGCCACCCTCGGCAAACTCCTCATCGCCGCCCACCACGACCTCACCAACGTCGCTCAAATCTTCGACCAAGCCCTCCTCCTCAATCGCCGGGTCATCGCCTTCGGCCCCATCACCGAAACCCTCGGCGAAGCCCCACTCGCCGCCTGTTTCCAGGGGACCCCCCCGCTCCCCGCCCCTCCGAGCGCATGAACTGGCTCCTTGAACCGCTCCAATATGAGCACTTCCAGCGTGCCTTGCTCATCTGCGTCCTGGCCGGCTTTGCCAACGGCTACCTCAGCGCCTTCGTCGTCTTAAGAAAATCCGCCCTCCAAGTCGGCTCCCTCTCCCACTCCCTCCTTCCGGGCATCGCCGTCGGCATCCTCCTCTTCGGACTCAGCCAAGCCAGCGCCTTCGCCGGAGCCCTGGTCGCCGCCCTCCTCGTCGGCTTGGGGAGCCTGCTGGTGGCCCGCAGTTCCCGACTCGGACAAGACACCTCCCTCGCCATCCTCTACACCAGCGCCTTCGCAGGCGGCCTCATCTTGATGGAATATGCGCCCTACAACATCGAGCTGGATCACTTCCTCTTCGGCAACATCCTCTACGCCAGCGACGCCGACCTCCAGACCGTCTTCTGGGTCTCCGCCATCTCCCTCACCCTCCTAAGCTACTTCCGTCGCCCGCTCCTCCTCATCCTCTTCGAGCCCGACGCCGCCCGCTCGCTCGGCGTCCCGGTCCGCACCCTCAACTACGTCCTCCTAGGGCTGCTCATCCTCGTCCTCGTCTCCACCCTCCAAGCAGTGGGCTGTCTCCTCGCACTCGGCCTGCTCGTCACCCCAGCCGCCACCGCCTACCTCCTGACCGACCGCGCCGAAATCCTCTTCTGGGGCGGCGGGGCCATCGGGGCCATCGGCTCCGTCATCGCCCTCATCCTCTCCCATCATCTCGACTTCACCCCGGGCGCAGGCATCATCCTCACCCTGGGAGCCCTCTTCTTATTGGCCTACCTCTTCGGCCCCCGCTACGGCATCCTCTCTCGACTGCCAAAAAAACACCCCACCGGCACCACCTGACCAAAGCCCACCGAAAATCCAAACCTCCCCCCAAGCTACCGAGCGGCTTATACCAAGCTGCAGAATTGGCTGGTAGAATGGCCGAGTGGATTTCGGGCCAGACCAAGGCGCGACGAGGGCGCGGTGCAGGCACCGTAACCGAGGAGCAACGCTGGGCTGGCTCCAAAGACACCGGCTCTTCCTTCCCCGCGCTTCAGCGCCTCTTCCCCACACCACCTCCCCTCCATTCTACCTGTGAATTCTGGAGGTTGGTATTACTAAAAAAGCCGAATGAAGCTCGAAAACCCTAACCGCACCAAGCCCCCCAACACGAACCCACACCCCTCCCGAAAAACCCTTTCACTCTGTCCAATCTCCAAGGCCAGACCACCCTCCCACTCCGACTGGCAACTCTTGTTGACTGACCCGTTTCAGCACTAATCACGGGAAAAAATCGTAGAGTAGGGACGGCCCCGCGAGCGGAGCCATCCCCCTCATCAAACCGGACGTGCGGTTTTCCCGCATCCGGCTTTCCGAAGTGATTCACCAACTCGCTCTCGGGTCCACCAAGTGGATTGCACCGGCAGCTTATACAGT
>JBCCJK010000072.1 GCA_039027815.1 Verrucomicrobiota bacterium | reverse complement strand
TAATACCAACCTCCAGAATACACTGGTAGAATGGAGGGGAGGTGTTGTGGGGAAGAGGCGCTGAAGCGCGGGGAAGGAAGAGCCGGAGTCTTTCGAGCCAGCCCAGCGTTGCTCCTCGGTTACGGTGCCTGCACCGCGCCCTGGTCGTGCCTTGGTCTGGCCCGAAATCCACTCGGCCATTCTACCAGCCAATTCTGCAGCTTGGTATGAGGGGGGCTTCCCGCCGATGGGTGGCTCGCTTGCAAGACCGCCGAAGGTGGCTTCGTAAGGGGAGCATGATGCCTCGATTTGTTTGCGCGGTTTGCCTCTTGGCCTTGGCTCAGATGGTTTCCGTCCGGGCTGAGGAAGTTTCCGGGCCGAGCAAGATGGTCCAGGAGATGGAGGAAGTGGGCGGGGCCTACAAGTTCCTGAGGAGAGCGCTTCGTTATCAGGAAGTCGATTTCGCGGCCACGCTTGGATGGTGCCAGGACGGGCTGAAATACAGTAAGAATTGTGTGGATCTGGTGCCTGCGATGGTGGCGGCCATGCCGGAGGGGGAGGTCAAAGCGGCGGCCCTCGCCTCGTATCGCAAGCAAATGGAGGAGCTTCTCGCAATCTGGGAAAAGGCCATTCTCGCTTCCCAAAATGAGGACCGCGCTGCGCTCGAAGCGCTAGTGACCCAACTCGGGCAATCCCGCAAAACGGGGCACCAAGAGTTCATCCCGGGAGAGTGAAAGGAGGGGAGAGCCTCACAGATCTCCAGGGGATTGCAGGAGTTCGGACACCCGCAGCAAGAGACGTCCTGCGGCTCCACCGTCGGTCACCCGGTGGTCGAAGCTCAGGGTCATTTCCGCCTCCATGCTGGGAAGAAAGGCTTCTTTTTCGGCGCTCCAGGTGGGGCGGCGATCCCCTTTCCCCAAGCCCAAGACGAGGTTTTGCTCTGGGAGGGGGATGGGAGTGGCCCAGGTGATGCCGAAGCTCCCGAAGTTGGTGACGGTGGCGATCCCGGCTTGCGATTTCTCTTGAGGAAGGCGTCGGCTCCGGGCCAGTTCTACGAGGTCAATGTATTCGGCCACCAAGTCCGCTAGGGAGCGATCTTGCACGGCGCGCATGACAGGCACCAAGACACCATCCTCCACTTCGACGGCAAAGCCGATGTCGATGGCGGGAGGATGAACGATTTGGGAGCCGACTAAGCGACCAGCCGCCGCGCTGTTTTCGCCCAGTGCGATGCCGAGCGCGCGGAGGGCATAGAGGGCCGGTCCGGCTTTGGCTTCTGGAGCCTGCTCTTTGCGGTGGGCCAAGAGGGCTTCCAGGCGCAGAGGCATGCCCACGGTGGCCAGGGGTCGGCTCCAACTGCGCCGCATGGAGTCGGCCACCGCGATCCGCATTTTGGACGCGGCCGTCAGGCGCTGGCTGTCGAGGTGTTCGACGTAGCGCTCAAAGTCTTCCACGGTGACCCGGCCGGCCGCGCCCGATCCGGGAATGCCCGCGAGGTCAGCCGCGTTCATGCTGAGCTCTTCCATCCGGGCTTTGATGCGGGGGGAGATGTAGCTGGCCCCGGAGGCCTTGGCTGGCACGGGCAGGCCTTTGACGGTCGGTCGCACCGAGCTGCTTTGATCGCCGGAATACTGAGTGTTGACCTTCGGTTTCTCGTCCTCCTGGGAGGGTTTTTCGGGGGTCGGTTTTGGTTTTTCCTGGGCCGGGGCTTCCTCGGCCCCTTCGACTTGGGCGCCTGTTCGCTGGATCTCTTCTTCGGTCGCTTCGATGTGGCCCAAGGTCGTCCCCACGGCATAGGTTTCCCCGATTTCCGCTGTGAAGCTGGAAATGGTGCCTCCGCAGAGGGTGGTCACGCCCATGGTGGCTTTTTGGGTTTCGACCTCGATGACTTCTTGATCGGCCTCGACCTCTTCCCCCGGTTCCACCAAGATGCTCACGATGGTGGCTTCGGCGATGGATTCACCGAGCTGCGGCATGACGATGGGAACGCGGGGCATGGCTTAGAAACGAATGAGTTCTCGCAAGGCGTCGGCTACGCGGTCTGCGGTGGGGCGGTGGGATTTCCAGAGATTGGGGTGATAGGGGACCGGGGTGTCCTTTGAGTTCATGCGCCGCGGGGGCGCATCCAGCAGGTGAAAGCATTCCTGGGCCACGATGGCGCACAGCTCGGCGGTCACGCCTCCCCAAGGGTAGGCTTCACCCAGCGCGAGGAAACGGCCAGTCCGAGCGACGGAGGCCACGACGGTGTCGGCATCGAGTGGCTTAACCGATCGGAGATCGACGATTTCGATTTCATAACCATCCTCCTCCGAGAGAATCTCGGCTGCCCGGACGGCCTCGTGGACCATGGCGCTGTAGGTGGCGACGGAGGCATGCTTGCCCTCCCGGGCCACGCGCGCGGTCCCGATGGGAAGGCGCTCTTCAGTCAGCTTCTCCGCCTTGAGCCAGCGGTAGAGGAATTTGTGCTCGCAGAAGAGGACGGGGTCGTCGCAATCGATTCCATCCAACAGCATGAAGTAGGCATCATTGACGGTAGCGGGAGTCAAAACGACGGTCCCTGGGTAGTGGGCATAGAGCGTTTCCATGCTTTGGCTGTGAAAGGGGCCGCTCCCGGGGGTGCCTCCGGAGGGCAGGCGCACGACCATGGGAATGGGGATGCCGGTGCGGTAGAAGCTGGTGGCGGCTTGGTTCACGATTTGATTGAACGCGATCGAGGAAAAGTCGGCAAACTGCATCTCGACGATGGGGCGCATGCCCTCGATGGCGGCTCCCACGGCCAGCCCGATCATGGCGTCTTCGCTGATGGGAGCGTTGATGACGCGGTCGGGGAAATTTTCCACCAGGCCTTTGGTGGCTTTGAAAGCGCCCCCGAACTCCGCCACGTCTTGCCCGTAGATGAAGACGTTGGGATTTTCGCGAAGGGCGCGGCCCTGAGCCTGTTGGATCGCATCGATATAAGTCAGGCTCAAGACGAGGGGTGGGCTTGGAATTCGGATTTGGTGGCCCGCCAATCGTCGGCATAGGGGTCGGGCTCGGGCTCTTGTTGGGCTTGAGCCGTGGCTTGGTCCACCACCTCTCGGGCGGCGCTTTGCACCGCCTTGAGATCGGCCTCGGTCCGGCCCTCTGCCAGCATTTCCTCCCGGGCGACTTCCAGACAGTCTCGATTGAGGACGGAGGTCTTATCGTCATCGGCCACGTAGGAAGCATCATCGTGCTCTCCATGGCCGCAGAGGCGCAGCAGATTGGCCACCACGAGCTGGGGGCCCCCTCCCTCCCGGGCTGCCGCCACTGCGTGTTTCATGGTTTCGAAGCAGGAGAGGAGACTGTTTCCTTGGGCGGCGTGGCCGGCGATGCCGTAGCCTTCCGCCCGGCTGAGCAAGTCCTGGCAGGCGAACTGGCGGTCATTGGAAGTGGAGTAGGCGTAGCGGTTGTTGGCCACCACCATGACCAAGGGCAGTTTTTCGATGGCAGCTTGGTTCAGGGCTTCATGGAAGGCACCGGTGGAGGTGCCCCCGTCCCCGATGCAGGTGGCACCGACCGAGTCGTTCCAGCCACGGAGTCGCCGAGCGAAGAGCATGCCGTTGACGACTGCAATCATCCCGCCGAGGTGGCTGATCATGGCGGGCATGCCACTGGCGGGGCGGCCTCGATGGATATTCCCATCCCGCCCTCTCATGGGCCCTTTGCGGGAGCCGAGGTAGGTGCGGAGGGCGTCGAGGGGCGACTCGCCAAAAGCGAGGCGACCTGCCATGTCGCGAATGAGCGGAGCAAAGACATCGCCTTTCCCCAAGAGCGTGCCCACGGAGGCGCTCAGGGCCTCTTGGCCAATGCCGAGGTAGACGCCGCCCACGATTTTGCCCGCACGGTAAAGGCTGGCGATGCGGTTCTCCAAAACCCGGGAGAGGACCATGAAACGGTAGGCAAGAAAGGCATCCGTCGGGGAGCCCGAGCTTGGTTTTTGGAACGTGGAATCGGCAGGAACCAAGGCGTGATAGAAGAAATCTGAGTGGGGGAGCTAAGCGCGGCTCCCGACTTTGGCAAAAGGTTTTGCGAAGGCAGGGGGAGGCGGGTTTTCACCCTAGGGAAGCGCTGAACAAGTTGGTTTTTTCAGAAGGGGTGGAAGAGAGGGGAGATATTCCTGCCTGAGAGTGCCGTATTCTACTGTGAGTGGAGCGTCTTGAAGGGGAAGAGTCCTAGGTTGTGGTAACCCGAGCTCTT
>JBCCJK010000071.1 GCA_039027815.1 Verrucomicrobiota bacterium | reverse complement strand
GAAGAGCTCGGGTTACCACAACCTAGGACTCTTCCCCTTCAAGACGCTCCACTCACAGTAGAATACGGCACTCTCAGGCAGGAATATCTCCCCTCTCTTCCACCCCTTCTGAAAAAACCAACTTGTTCAGCGCTTCCCTAAGTGGTAAGGTGAATGTCGATTCGACCGTGTTGAGAATCTTGGCTTTGAGGTCGGTGACCAGTGCGCCGGACCAGATGGTGCATTGCTCATCATCGAACTCTTGCTCATGACTTTGCAAAACGGGCGAAGTGCCATCGTGGTTCTGATTTAGGAGAGTGATGATATGCAGGTCTCTCCAGATTCCTCGCGAGACACGAGCAGGGAGAATTCTGCGATTATCCTTTTGATCGATGAAAGTCGTGACAGAAGCTTCACGAAACGGCTCCCAGCCGGGGTATTGGAGGCTTTCTTTTCGGTGGTAGAAGCCGCTCAGGTCAGAGGTGAGTTTGAGCGATCTGTGACGGGGGGATAGTCGGCCGAGAATCGTTGTGGTGGAGGTGATGGATTCGGCTTTGGTTTGCGCTTCCCAGCTAGGGTTGCCGAGGGTTTTGCATCCCGTGGTAGAAATCGTCTGTAGATCAATGCAGTTGAGAAGAATCGTCTCCTGTAGCTGTTTTCCGATGAGAATGCTGTGAATCGCGTTCGATTCACAGCAGGGGCCTTTTCCTTTGTAGCCGGCTCCGTAGAGTGGGTAGAAATTTTGAAATGTCAGCAGCGCTCGGGCGATGGTGGCAGGATCGTAATCTCTGGAGCTGCTCATGCCGTGATGGTCGAGCAAAGTAGGGTTATTGCCGGTGGCGAGCGATGAAATCAGCTTGGAGGTTGGAACGGGCTCGCCTTTTTCAGGCACATCTTCTTGCAAGAAGCGCGGGCCATCGCCGAGGAGATCAAAGTGGGGGTGGATGTCATCGCGTTCGAGGTAGTCGGTGGCCTCTTGTGCTAGGTTGTCGCCGAAGCTGTTCCAGCCGTCGGGTGTAGCGGGTGCGCCGATGGTGGCGTGGGTGATGCAGACGAGTAGGCGGATGATGGAGATGCGCTCTTGGGGCAGGCAGTCGAGGTCGGCGATTTCTTCGCCACGGACGAAGGCGTCGTGAAGGGAAACGAGGGGCGGGTTGTCCGCTGTGGTGGATTTCCAGCGGACAGGAATCCACGGGTGGTCGATGAGGTTGAAGTTTTGCATGGTGAATTTTCGTGAGGATTAGAACCAGTCTTCTTCGGGTTCGGTGAAGCTTTGGGCGGGCTCGTTTTTCTGGGCTGTGATGCCGGTTAGCGGGTAGTAGCAAAGCGTGTGGCTGTTGGTGTGGCCGAGGAGATCCAGTTCGGCGGAGTCGTCGCGGACGACGGCGAGGACAGCATCGCGCATGTGTTGGTGCAGCCAGATAGGCTGCTGATTGAGAAGGTCTTTGGCGAGGTGTTGGGAGATTTGGGCGGCGTTGCGGTGGAGGGCTTTGGCGAGGGGGTAGGAGAATTGCTCTGGGTAGAGGGTGAAGGAGCTTGGGGTGACTCCTTGCGGATGATAGGGAGTGATGGTGGTGACGCCGTTCTGGGTGAGGGGAGCCCTTTTCAGGAGGATGATGGCGATGGAGGGTTCGATTTTGTAACGGGTCTCGCGGCCTTCCTGGTCCTCGATGGCGGTGATGAAGACATCTCGACTGCGGGCGGTGCCGGATTGTTGATCTCCCAGAAGGCGGTATTCGTGGAGGAATTCGGTGAGCGCGGCAGAGGAGTCGCCGGGTATTTCTGCTGAGGATGATTCGAGTAGGTCGCGGATTTGCGAAGGGAGAGTGATTGAATCTCTGGTAAGCAAAGTGTGCTGCGCCTGCCAGAGAGTGAGGGGTGGATAGATGAAGTGGTGGGGCTTGAGTTGCTCTTTGATTTCTTTGGCGGTGGCTTGCCAGTTGGTGTCGGGATGAAGGATATGGCAGGTGGGCTTTTTATAGCCTGTTGGACGCTTGTGTTTGTGGCGGTGAAGGCGACCGATGCGTTGGAGGATAAGGTCGGTAGGGGCTAGGTCGGAGACGAGGAGGTCGGCATCGATATCGACGGATTGCTCGACGATCTGGGTGGAGACGAGGAGTGAGCCGGGCGGGCGGTTGGCGGGATTCTTTCCTAGGAGTGTGACCCAGGTTGTTTCGTTGTCCTCGCGCTGCCATTGAGGAAAGCGGGAGTGGATGAGTGCAGTGGGCTGGTCGGAGTTCTCCCGGAGTAGCTCTTTGAGTTCGTGGTAGGTTTGTTGGGCGAGGGCGACGGTGTTGCGGATGACGACGACGTTGGCTCCTTCGTTGACGGCATCGGCAATGGATTGCCAGTAGGCGGTGTCTTCACCTGTGAGGGTGTGGTGTTGGAGCTGAATGGTTTTCTCTTCTACCGGCTCGTTGATAGAGAAGTGTTGAGCTGCGGCGCTACCGGTGGCGACTTTTGTGATGAGAGGATAATCGGTCAAAATCGTGTTTTCGGTGGCTTCGGCTGCTGCGATGAGTTGTTGGCGGCGCTGGGCGGTGAGGGTTGCGGAGAGGATGATGACGGTGGAGCCGCATTCGAGCTGATACTGAATCAGGCGGTCGATGAGGGCGGACATGTAAGGGTCGTAGGAATGGACTTCGTCGATGACTATGGCTTTGCCAGCGAGTGCGAAGTGGCGAAGGGCGGCGAAGCGGGCGGGGAGGATGGAGAGAAGGGCTTGATCGATGGTGCCGGTGCCGAAGGGGGCTATGAGTTGCTTGCGGGTGGAGGAAAACCAGCGCAGGGCCTCGTCGGTGTCGTTGTGGTCGAGTTCGGGAGTGCTATCATTCTCCTCCAGACGTTTGGAGAGTGGGAGGACTGCGTTTTCGCTGAGCCAAGCGTTGCCATGGATGAGCGTTTGGAAGGTGTCGGTAGCGACGGTATTTTTCAGGAAGCTATTGATGCGCTCGTGGATGCGGTTGGAGGTGAGCTGAGTCGGAAGGGCGAAGTAAAGGCCGCGGGCGTGGCCGTTTTCCCAAAGCTGGTAGGCTGCGGAAAGAGCGGCTTCGGTTTTTCCCATGCCCATGGGGGCTTCCACGATGTAGAGACCGGGTTCGGTGGCGGCGTCTAGGAGTGTTTGTTGAATGGGGCGGGGTTGGGCTCCCGCTGGAAGCTCTCCTTTGAATTGGGCAGCGAAGCTGAGGGTGCTTTTATGCGATGGGGTTAACCTGAGTTGGCTGATTCTCCCTTCGGCTAGCGTAGTGACGGATGACTCCTTGATGCTTGTGTCGAAGGGAAACCAGTCGGTGTTCGAGCCAATCCAGTCCGCGAGTATTGTAAAGCCAGTAAGCAGGTGGAGGTGAGAGTGTTTTTCACAGTCACTGCATGGCAGTGGGCCGAAGAGTTGAATGAGTTTCCGGAGAAGCTCATTCCGGAGATCGGAAAAAAGAGATTCGAGCCCGCCCTCCGAAATATCACAGTGACGTCGGCTGTTTCTCAGCAGTTTCCAGCCACAAGGATAGCTGCCGTGGTGTCCTGCCGAAGAAATGGTCCAGTTCTTGGTGGTGTCTTGTAGGTGCCATTGGCTAACCAAGGCGTGGTTGGTAGTTAGCCCATTGGATTGGATCTGACTGGAAACTGTCTGGTGGTGAATCCACGCGGGGCACTTGATCTGGAATCCCGGGGTTAATTTTCCTATGTCGTGTGCGGCGACTAGAGTCTCCCAGCCTTGCGGTAAAAGGTTTTGAATAGCCTTTGGTAGCTTGGCGTAAAGAGCTTTGGCCACCCAGCCGACAGTCTTGCAGTGGTCTTCTACGGAAAGCGCTGGGTGGCTGAGGGTGTCGGTCTTGGCCCAGCAGTCGTTTAGGCGAATATTAAAAGGCATTTGCAATGATCACTATATAGAATTCATCAGCTGGCTGCATCAGTTGCCCCTTTCTTTGGCGAGGGTCTTAAGAGGCGCTCCCAAGGACGACGTTCCTCTGTGGTGTGAGCATAGAATTCACCGGGCTTAGGCTGGGAGCTGGAGGCCATTAGTTGGTTGTATCAGGTTTCCTTTCAGTAGGCGAGTTGGAACCGCTTTCCTCCAAGAGCACTTCCAAGGTCAAGGGAATCGTGGGATGTGGTTCTTTGGCGAGCCAGGCGATGTGGGCGGTGAGGGGGCAATTTTGGCGGAGGAGGCGGCTGACAATGTGGTTCGATTCCCTCGGGAGGTAGCCGATGTGGTGCGTTTTCCAATGAATGCGCACGGCATGGCGGTCGTAGGGGTTGGCAGGCTCGGGCTGTAGCTCGAGAGGGTCGTGGAGCTGCATCTTGTTCAGCCACGATTGCTCCCCATGGTGATGAAAACCATGAAGGGGGGATGTTTGGAGGCGGAAGTGCATGTTCTATTTTCGATGGCTGACTTTCGATAGTAGCAAAGTGCTTAAAGTTTCTTGACTATTCAGAATTCTGAAATATAATTTCACGAACCTGTTGTATTTCTAGACGCATTCTGCCGCTCGGTGCTCAGTGTGTCAAGATATACGATGCATTTATTTACACGATGGGTAATGCGACGAATCGGGAGCAGTGGGCGGGGCAGGAGCGGCTGCGTTTTGTGGAGCGCCGGGCGTGGTGGCGGGGGGTGGTGAATCGGCGCGATTTGGTGGAGCTGTTTGGGATTTCGGCGGCCCAGGCGAGCGGGGATTTGCAGGCTTATTTGGAGCTGAATCCGGGGTCGATGCATTACTCCCTGAGCCGGAAGCGCTACGAGGCAGTGGCCGAGATGCGCTGTGTTCTGCATGAGCCTCGGCTGCGGGATGTTTTGGGTGCGGCCTGGGTGGGGGGCCTCGGGAGTGCGGAGGTCCCAGCGGATCGGGTGGTTTTGCCAACTCGGGAGGCGGAGCCTCAGGTGGATCGGCGGGTGTTTCTGAGTGTGGCGGAGGAGCGGGTCCTGGGAGTACGCTATTGGTCGGTCCACCGCTCACGGGTTTCTTTCCGAGAGATCGCCCCCAGGGCCTTCGCCCACGACGGGTATCGTTGGCATGTGCGGGCGTGGTGTTTCGAGAATGAGGATTTCCGAGATTTTGTGCTCAGTCGGATCGAGTCGGCCGAGTGGCCGGAGAGGTCGTTCCAGCCGCCTTTGGTGGACGAGGATTGGGAGACGATGGAGGTGGTGGCGGTGCGGCCTTCGAGTCGGCTCAGTCGGGAGCAGCAAAAGGCGGTGGCCCGAGATTACGGGATGAAAAGGGGAAAGCTGCGATTGGAGGTCCGGAAGGCGCTCAAGAGCTATTGGCTGGCGTATTTGCGCTTGCCAGACGAGGAGAAGCCTTTGCCTTCGCATTTGGAGTTGGCGAAGTGAGCGGGCTTTTTTGGAGTTCGATCAAGGGGTGAGGTTGTAGAAAATGACTGGATTGGGGGGTGCACTGTTGGGTTAGTTTTCAGTTTTCAGTTTTCAGTTTTCAGTTTTCAGTTTT
>JBCCJK010000070.1 GCA_039027815.1 Verrucomicrobiota bacterium | reverse complement strand
GCGGGGAAGGAAGAGCCGGTGTCTTTCGAGCCAGCCCAGCGTTGCTCCTCGGTTACGGTGCCTGCACCGCGCCCTCGTCGCGCCTTGGTCTGGCCCGAAATTCACTCGGCCATTCTACCAGCCAATTCTGCAGCTTGGTATTATGCCAGCGTGCGGTCTCAGCTTGTTCGGTCGAAAGGACTTGCTTTGGCAGTAGGTTTGGGGGGAAGAGAAGGGAGACAAAGATGAACGATTTGGCGGCCATTCACGAACTTTTGCTGAGCCTACCGGAGGTCTCGGAAGGGACGCCTTTTGGTCCGGAGGTGCTGGTTTATAAGGTGGCCGACAAGATGTTTGCGACCCTTTCGCCGGAGGAGGTGCCCGTTCGCATGAACCTGAAGTGCCAGCCCGACCGGGCGCTCGATTTGCGAGACCGCTACCAAGCCATCCAACCTGGTTATCACATGAACAAGAAGCACTGGAATACGGTGTTCCTTGATGGCTCTCTTCCGGCACCGCTCGTGGCCGATCTCATTCGCCATTCCTACGAACGCGTCTTGGCCGGGCATTCCAAGGCGGTCCGAGAGCGCATTCGTTTGGATTAGATGGCCCGACGAGCCGCCATGCGGGCGTAGAGAGCCAGGCTATTGCCATCGCGAATCTCGTTCCGCGCAATCAGCTGGCCGATTTCTGCCCAAGTGAAGGCTTTGGCCTCGTGGATCATTTCGCTCTCGGCCCCGAGGGTGACGTTTTCGAGCTTTTTGAGTCCGGTCGCGTGGAAGAGGTAGACGTGCTCGTCGGTGAAGCCTTGGGAACTGAAGAAGTAGCCAAGCGGCTCAAGCCGTCCCTCCGCGCCGAGCTGGTAGCCGGTTTCCTCTTCCAGTTCTTTCGCGGCGGTGGCGCGGATGACGGCAGGATCTTCTTTTTGGGCGACCTCGTCGATCTGCCCGGCGGGGAATTCCCAGAGGGTGAGTTCCACGGGCATGCGCTCTTGGCGGATGAGGAGAAAGCGACCGTCCGCCAGTTCTGGGGCCAGGGCGATGGCAGATTTGCGTCGCGCCACGATCCAGTGCACCCCGCCTTCGGGATGGGCTGGCGTGGCATACTCGATCTCTTCCAAGCGGAGGTAGCGGTGATCGAAGACGGTTTCGCTCCGGAGGCGGCGCCATCCGGGTTCCAGGCCCTCTTGGAAAAGGTCCAATTCGAGGCTGGGTTGGCGGGTCTTTGATTCCTTCTGGGCCATTTTTTGAGAGCGGACGCTTGCCTGGCAGGCTGTTACTCCGGTAGGGGGGACGGATGCAAGTCTTGCTTGATGTCTGGCTGGTGATTTCCGATTGGATGGATTTCATTCCGGAGTGGATGGCCCAGGGGGTGGTGACCCTTCTGGTGGTTCCACTTTCTCTCTTTCTCTGGTCCTGGTGGAGGGCCAAGCGCGGACTCCGCACGGACGAGATCGTGGCCCAATACAATCTCTTAGCGAAGAAGCCGGACGGAACCGAAGTGCTTCTTCTGCGCTCGATCAATGTGCCCGGCTACGGCGAAGTGGAGGGCTTGCTGGGGAACCAAGTGGTCGCTCGGAAGGTCAAGCGTCAGGCCGAGAAAAAGACTTGGCCCGATCCACTGATCCGTCTGCGAGGTCGCGAGGGGAATACGGCCCGCGCCACCCTCTTCGGCAAGGTCATGGGGGCCAACTTCGATCCGCGCGGGCCCAAGGAAATGTTTCTGGGCTTCCTCACCTGCGAGTCGATTCCCAAGGCGGCCAAGATTGATCGCAAAATCCGCCTGATGCTGATTCGGGCAGCCGATCTTCGACGCTTTTTGGATAGCGACTGGGCCAAGTCACTCCACACCGAGCGGCCAAGCCACTTCTGGCGAGTCGTCGCTCTGCAAAGACTGGCCATGGAGGTCTTCGTGGAGAAGGGGGAGCGCTGGCGAGAGGAGTTTGAAATGACGCCGCCCGTGGCCGCCTCTCGGGAGGAGACCTTTCCCGTCGCAGAAAACTGGAAAAAAGTGGGCCCTTGGATGGTCGGTGAAACTTGAGGTCACGATCTGCTGACAGGCTCCATTCGCGTTTGACGGATGGGGACGCAGGCCGCAGGTAGCCTCATGGATTCTTCTCTTTCCTCCGCCCCTTCCCCTCAATCGGTGACCAAATGGAAGTCGATTGTGAGGGAGTTTCAGATTCCCCATCTGGGGCGGGCGGTTTGGCAACTAATCAATAGCGTGGGAGCCTACGCCGCCCTCTGGGCGGTCATGTATTTCACCCATACTGTATCGTGGTGGCTGACGGTTCCGCTCGCCATTTTGGCGGGTGCCATTCTGGTGCGCGTCTTTATCATTTTTCACGACTGCACCCACGGCTCCTTCTTCAAATCCAAGCGGGCCAACGACTTCTGGGGCTTCATCACCGGGATGCTGACCTTCACGCCCTACCACCATTGGCGTTGGGAGCACAATCTCCACCATGCCTCCGCCGGGGACTTGGACCGTCGCGGAGTCGGGGACATCTGGACTATGACGGTCGAGGAATATCTGAAAGCCTCTCCCAAGCTGCGTTTTCTTTACCGCTTTTCCCGGAACCCCTTCGTCCTCCTGCTGCTCTCGCCGCTCTTTCTCTTTTTCATCATGCACCGCATTCCTTTAGCCAAGTCCAAGCCCCGCGAAAAGCGCTCTGTCTGGCTCATGAATTTGGCCATCGCCGCCATGTGCGGCACCCTCATTTTCTTCTTTGGCTTCTGGCCTTGGCTGATCTTGCAGGTGCTCACGATGGGAGTGGCTGGGGGAGCCGGGATCTGGCTCTTCTATGTCCAGCACCAGTTTGAGGATGTCTATTGGGAGCGTGGCGAGGAGTGGGACTACACGGCGGCGGCCATGGAGGGGAGTTCCTTCTACAAGCTGCCGAAAGTGCTCCAGTGGTTTTCGGGGAATATCGGGTATCACCACATCCACCACCTCAGTCCTCGAATTCCCAACTACAATTTGGAGCGCTGTCACAACTCGGACTCGATGTTCCAAGACATCAAGCCCTTGACGATTCCGGGCAGTCTCAAGGCGCTCCACTACCGACTCTGGGATGAGAAGGGCAAGCGTCTCATCAGCTTTGGCCAATTGCGTCAGATGTTGCAGCGGAAGGACCGCGGCGGCTATGGCAGGCTGGGCTTGCAGGCCTAGTAAGCTCCTTCAGTTTTTCTGAAAAAGCCTTGGCCAAAGAGCGGAATCGCGACGATAGCCCACGACGGTTCACGTATCTGGCACGATCAGAGCATGGAGTGTTGCCAGGTGAGTTTGCGAATTCGGTGGTGATCTGAAACCCGACTCTCGGGAACTGTCTACGGAGACGGCTCAAGAGCGTGGACCGCTCAACCACTATGAAAATGTATGTAGGAAACCTGCCGTTTCAAACGACGCAGGACGAATTGGAAGACGCCTTTGGCGAGTATGGGGAAGTGACAGATGTGCACATGCCCACTGATCGGGACACCGGCCGGCCTCGCGGTTTCGCCTTTGTCACCATGGACTCCAAACAAGCCATGGAAGCGGCCATCGAAGGTCTCGACGGGCAAGACTTTGGCGGCCGCAATCTGCGAGTGAATGAAGCCCGCCCGAAAGAAGACCGTGGTGGAGGCGGAGGACGCGGCGGCTACCGTCGCTAACTCGCCCGCCAACCGCATTTCTTTTTCCCAAGCAGTGCCTCCTTAAGGGGAGGCGCTGCTTTTTTTATCTCGCTGGCGGCTGAGCATGAAGTCATTGCCTTCGGTATCGATGCACATGGCTAATACCAAGCTGCAGAATTGGCTGGTAGAATGGCCGAGTGGATTTCGGGCCAGACCAAGGCGCGACGAGGGCGCGGTGCAGGCACCGTAACCGAGGAGCGACGCAGGGCTGGCTCGAAAGACTCCGGCTCTCCCTTCCCCGCGCTTCAGCGCCTCTTCCCCACACCTCCTCCCCTCCATTCTACCTGTGAATTCTGGAGGTTGGTATAAGTGGGGAGGCTGGCCGTTCTCTGGCTGCGGCTCTCGGGGGCAGTGACCGCCAGCCGCCCGCACCCGGGCCGCGCCTGCCACCACATCAGCGATCTGGAAAGTCAGCCCCGTCCAAGTGCGCTTGCCCTCTCCACCGCCATGAAGGCTGAGAGTGCTGCCCGCGATCTCGATCTCCGTGACCGCCGAGTTCTCTCGCACGACCTGACCCCCAAAGAGGCCGCAATAGAAATCGCGGGCCCGTTCTCTGTCGGCAGCCCACAGGGTGTATTTCAGTTTCTCGACGAGCAAGGGCGAGGGGGAGGTTTCGGGTTTCAGGTGGTTGGGGTGGCGTGGGCGGCCTTGATGGCTTCGAGTTCTTCCCAGCGGCGGTAGAGCTCGCTCACTTCGGCCTGGGCCTCTTCGAGTTCTTTTGCCAAGTCGGAAAGCTTCTCGAAGTTCTCAGCTTGGAAGGCCGGGTCGCTCAGCTTCCCCTCCAAATCGGTGACCTGGCTCTCGGCTCCCAGAATGCGGTCTTCCATCGCCTCGAGTTCTCGCTCTTCCTTGTAGCTGAGCTTTCGCGGTTTGAGGGAGCGGGCTGAGGCGACTGAGCGACGAGCCTCCGCTTCTCGGAGCGCAGCGGTGGCATCGCGTCTTTCTTCCGCCTCCCGCTCTCGGCGCTTTTGCAGATAGTAGGAATAGTTGCCAGGACTGACCTGCACCCCGCCCTCCTCAAAGCCAATCACTCGGTCACAGATGCGGTCTAGGAAATAGCGATCGTGAGAGACCACCATCACGCTGCCCGAAAAGCTCGCGAGCGCTTCCTCGAGCATCCGGAGCGAGGGGAGATCGAGGTCATTGGTAGGCTCGTCGAGGACGAGCAGATTCCCGCCCGTTTTCAATACTTTGGCCAACATGAGCCGGGCTCGCTCGCCGCCGGAGAGGAGATCGACTCGTTCGTTGATGCGCTCATCGCTGAAAAGGAAGCGGCGCAGGTAAGCGCGGGCTCCCATGAGTTGCTCGCCGAAATGGAGTGTCTCATTGCCATCAGCCACCTCATCCAAGAGCGAGCCTGCACCGGTTAACTGCATACGCGATTGATCGATGTAGTTGACCCGGACCCGCTTTCCAAGTTGCGCGCTGCCCTCGGTCGGGGCCAGCTGCTGGAGGGCGATTTTCAATAAAGTGGTTTTGCCCACGCCATTGCGCCCGACGATGCCCGTGCATTCCCCGGGTCGAAGAGAGAGGTCAAGGCCTCGGAAAAGCCAACGCACCTCCTCGCCCTCGCCGACTCGCATACCGACCTTTTCGAACTCCACCACCGTGTTTCCGAGCGCGGGAGGAGGCGGGATCAGAATATCCATCTCTCGTTCCTCAGAGGGCGCTTCTTGGCCCTCGACTTGATAGAACTGCTCCAAGCGATTTCGTGACTTGGTGGTGCGCGCCTTGACCCCCGCGCGGACCCACTCCAGCTCGGTCCGAAGGAAGCGTTGGCGACGTCGCTCAGTTTGCTCAGCGATCTGTTGTCGCAGAGCCTTTGACTCCAGAAAGGCCGTGTAGTTCCCCGGGTGAGAATAAGCCATTCCGTGGTCAATCTCTAGAATGCGGGTGGCGATCACGTCCAAAAAGTAGCGGTCGTGGGTCACGAAAAGGACGGCTCCGCGGTAGCCTTGGAGAAACTGCTCGAGCCAGCCAATGGACTCGGCGTCGAGGTGGTTGGTCGGTTCGTCGAGCAGGAGGAGATCTGGCTGGGACGCCAAGGCGCAGCAGAGGCTGACACGCCGCTTCTCGCCTCCAGAAAGAGAGCGGACGGGGGCATCCAGAGGCGGGGTATGGAGATGGTTGGCAAGAGTTTGAATACGAGTCTCCAGATTCCAGCCATCGGCATGCTCGATCTTCTCCAGCAAGGAAGCCAGCTCAGCTTCCGAGCCCTCGCCGGACTCATAGTGGGCCAGGGCCTGGACCACATCGGCCGCCCCAGCTGCGATGTTGCCTTCGACGGTCTCTTCGGGATCCAGTTCAAACTCCTGGGGCAAATAGCCCACCCGGATTTCTTTCCGCAGGGACAGCTCTCCGGAATCGGCTTGATTCTCGCCCCCGAGGATCCGCAAAAGAGAGCTTTTGCCACAGCCATTGCGGCCCACCAGCCCCACCTTCTCCCCTTCCGCCAAGGTCAGGGTCACTCCATCGAGGAGATTCTGAGGCCCGAAGGCGAGTTGCAATTGGTTGGCAGAAAGAAGGGTGGACACGAGGAAAAAGGCTTTCGCTCGGCTAGACCAGGAATCAAGACTCTCCTTCGCCAGAAGAGCTTCTTAGAAAAATCGCCTCATTGAAGCGAGAGCCGTGGCCACTGCCGCAGTTCGCGATCACCTGGATGGGAAATGACAATAGAGTTTTTTGGAGGCAATCCAAACACCGAAAGATTCAGCCATCTTTTTCCGATTCGGATGAGAATTATAAGCCTAGTGCCTTGGGATGAAAAGCTTCATTATTTCTGATAAATAATCAAAATTGTATTCCTATGAATCGGTTTTGTGGAGCCCGACAGGAGCGAACAAGACGTCCAGCTGCGGAAGCGATTTTTTCCAACACCCTAAGGAAACGCTGATTTAATCCCTTCTTGAGTGGGAGGATAGATTGAGAGTGGGAGAAGGGGGTGGTAGAGAAGAGGAATGGAAAAGCAGCTGAGTTTTGCGCAAGCCGAGTATGAAGGGAAGAAGCGTGTAACGCGGAG
>JBCCJK010000069.1 GCA_039027815.1 Verrucomicrobiota bacterium | reverse complement strand
GGTCCTCCGTTACGTGCTCTTTGCTTTCGGCGATCCTGAAGGCCTGATCTGGATGTATTATCTGGGTATTCTGCTGCACGGTATCTGTTACGATTTCTTTTTCGTCACCGGCCAAATCTATGTCGACAAAGCAGCCGGGGAGAAAATCCGCGCCAGCGCCCAGGGGTTTATCACCCTGATCACTTATGGCCTCGGCATGTTGATTGGAGCCTGGGCTTCTGGCCTGATCGTAAAATCGTTTGAGACGGCAAACCCGACTGGAGAAATCCTTCGCGAATGGTCGAGCATTTGGCTTGTGCCAGCCGGTATGGCCTTAGTCGTGATCATTTTATTTGCGATTCTTTTCAAGCATCGTGAGACTTCCCCCGCGGCTTAGGCGGGAGTTGCCCGGCAGCCAAACCCCTTCTCAAATTTCATGCGAGCGTTTACCCGAGCCTGTTCGATCGGTTTTTTCATCGGTGTCAGTTTGATGGAGGCCGTTTCTGAGACGCCTCCCCATATCCTGCTCATTCAAGTCGACGATCTTGGATACGGTGATCTTGGACTCCACGGGAACGAGATCATCCAGACACCTCATTTGGATCGCTTGGGTGAGGAATCGATGCGTTTCAGTCAGTTTTATGTGCATCCCCTGTGTGCGCCGACCCGCGCTTCCCTCCTGACGGGACGGCACTTTTGGAGGACCGGTGTCCATGGGGTGCATGGGGCAACTGATTTCCTTCATTTGGATGAAATCACGGTGGCAGAGGTCTTGAGGGAGGCGGGCTACCGCACCGGAATGTGGGGCAAGTGGCACAGCGGCAAGACGGACGGGTATTTTCCCTGGGATCGAGGTTTTCAGGAAGCTTTTATGGCAAGGCTTTATCGCTACGAGGATAACGTAGGGATGTTCAATGGCCAAGCTCGGCAGACCGCTGGATGGACACCAGCGGTTTTGACCGATTTTGCGATCGAGTTTCTCTCCCGTGAGACCAGCCAGCCGTTTTTTGGATATCTCTCTTATCTCTCTCCCCATGGGAAGTGGGCGGCACCCGAGGAGTATGTCGCGCCTTACCGGAGGGCTGGCTTCACCGAAAATTCAGCCAAGCTTTTTGGTATGATTACCCATTTCGACCACCATATCGGCCGTCTCATGGGGGCGATTGACGAGTTAGGCTTGCGGGATTCCACTTTGGTCATCTTCCTCAGTGATAACGGCCCGGCTAGAAGGGTGCCGGGGCAGCCCATTCCGGACGAGGAGTGGGAGAAACGCAACGAGGCCCTGCAGTTGCGTGGCCATAAATCAAATCTCTATGAAAACGGGATTCGGTCGCCCCTGTTTTTGCGCTGGGGGAATCGCCTGGTCGCAGGGGAGGACGCCGCTTTGCTTTCAGTGATGGATCTTCTGCCTACCTTGGCGGAGTTGGGTGGTGGGAACGTCCCCTCGAACTTGGATGGAACGAGTTTCGCCCGTCTTTTGCTGGATGAAGAAGCCACTTGGCCCGAGCGAGAGCTCATTTTTTCCGGTTCCCAGCCCAAGCTGCCTGAGGGCGTCAGCAAACAGGTGCTTCCTTTACCGAAAGGAAAAATCGAATCGGACACTCAACTTCTGGGTTGGCGGACGGGCCACGAAAAGTTTCTCAAGCAAGGCGCTAGCGCGGAGTGGTTTCATCTGCCCAGCGATCTTCGGGAGGAGAGGAACCTCGCGAACGAGAGGCCCGACTTGGCCCAGGCACGAAGGGCTCACCTGAACGCTTGGTTTGAAGAAGTCTTGGCAGACAGCCGCTCCTTTGCTCGACCGATTTTGCTGGTCGGCCATGAGGGGGCCGGTCGGGTGGAAATCCCGGCCTATTGCCTGGCTGAGACCAAGGGGGGGGTGCGAAATGGTTCGCACAGCCTCAATCGTTGGAAGGTTGCTGGCGACGCGGCCGTATACCATCTCGATGTGAAAACCCCCGGAGCCTATGCCATTGAGATCCGCATGGAGAATCCAGTGCCATCCGGCACGCGATTCCAGGTAGCTTTGGGAGAGCAACGTATCTTTTGCTCGGCTCTGGCTGATGGCCCGGCCGGGGTTTTGACTGGAGAGGCCGAAATCGATATGCCAAGAGGAGCAGGGGAGTTGCAGGTGGAACTTCTGTCGACTCTTCCCTCCGAAAAATCGATGTCCTCTCTTATTTTACGACGTCTCTAACCCCCACCCCTCTATGCCCTCTATGAAACCAAAAGAAGCCTTCTTGATTCTCAGCATCGGTCTTTCTGGCTCCACCTTGAGCCTGGCTGGCTTGGTCGATCCCGATGCCACTCCCGAAACCGTCGCTCTCTTTGAGCGGATGAAAGCGATTCCGGACGATCGCATCCTATTCGGTCAGCAGCACGCCACCTGCTATGGCATTGGTTGGGAGAACACGGACGGAACTCGCTCCGATGTGAAAACTCTGACCGGCTCCCACCCAGCTGTCTATGGTTGGGATATGGGGCATTTTGGTTCGAACGATGACCGAAGTTTGCTGATCGAGGCGCACGAGCGGGGTGGGATCAATACCATTAGCTGGCACATGCATAATCTGCTGACTGGTGAAAGGTCTTGGAGTGGGGGAGAAGGCGTCATCGCGGCCCATCTGCCGGGTGGCGAAGTGCACGACAAACTGAAAGCGAAGCTGGATTGGTTCGCGGAGTTTGCGGGGACTCTAAAAGATGGTGAAGGAAAATTGATACCGATTATTTTCCGGCCTTGGCATGAGCATACCGGCGGGTGGTTTTGGTGGGGTCCGAATGGTGGTTCCGATGAGGAGTTTACGGCGCTTTGGCGATTCACCATAGAATATCTCCGCGATGTGAAGGGCGTGCACCATTTGCTTTACGCCTACTCACCCATCCAAGCGAAGTTCGAATCGGTTGAGGATTACATGACGGTCCGTTTCCCAGGGATCGATTACATTGATGTGGTTGGCTTTGACACCTACAGCAAGATCCCGGAGCGTTTGGCTGAGCGATCCGCGATCGTCGCTGAAGTCGCCCGGCAGCACGGGAAGTTTGCCGCCATTTGCGAGTTTGGTATTTCCAAGGGTTTGGACAACCACGATGATCCGAATTGGTTTATGAATGTATTGAACCACTTCAAAGAAGTCGAGGGTTCCGGTGGCATCGCCTACATGCTGACTTGGCGAAATGGGAGCAAGGAACGCTTCTGGGTGCCCTACGAAGGCCATGAGAACGAGGCTGATTTCAAAGAATTCGCGGCTGATCCATTCATTGTTTTAGAAAACGATCTCGCTGATCTCTGAGTCCTCCAGTGCCATTCTTTTGAAAGCAGACATGAGACGCTCCCACTCTATCCTACTTCTTTGGTCTCTCCTTCTTCTGGCTCAAGCTAGCCTGGCGGGAGCCGAGACACGTCCCAATATCATTTGGATTTTTTCCGATGATCATGCCTTCCAAACAATCGGGGCCTACCAAGGGCGCTTCGCCCATTTGGATCCCTCCCCGAATATTGATCGCCTCGCACGAGAGGGCATGCGTTTTGATCGGTCCTATGTCTGCAACTCGATCTGCGGGCCGGCGAGAGCCGCCATTTTAACAGGCAAGCACAGCCATTTGAATGGCTTCATGGACAACAAGTCTCGCTTTGACGGTTCACAGCAGACCTTTCCGAAATTGTTGCGGCAGGCCGGCTACCTGACCGCGGTCATTGGGAAATGGCATCTCGCGAGCGAGCCAACCGGTTTTGATCACTGGGATATCCTGCCAGGCCAGGGCCATTATTACAATCCCGACTTCATCAATGCCGGGGGCAAGTATCGGGAGCCAGGCTACGTCACTGAGATCATCACCGAAAAAACCCTAAAATGGCTTGAGGACCGAGATGCCTCCAAGCCTTTCATGCTGATGATGCAGCATAAAGCGCCGCATCGAGAATGGTCGCCCGCCCCGAAATACCTCACCCTCTATGACGACGTTACAATGCCTGAGCCGGATAATCTCTTCGACGATTACAGCAATCGGGCTTCGCCGGCCATGAACCAGGATCTCTCTCTCGCCAAGACGATGACTTATGGGAAAGACCTGAAGATCCAAGAGCGGGACGAGAAAGACACCTTAAAAAAGCGGGTCATAGGCCGTATGAGTGCAGCGCAGCGAAAGGCCTGGAATGCCGCTTACCAACCAAAGAATGAGGCCTTTTTGGCAGCCAATCTGAAAGGAGAGGACTTGGTTCGCTGGAAATACCAGCGTTACCTGAAAGATTATCTGCGCTGCACCAAGTCAGTCGATGATTCCGTCGGCGAGGTCATGGACTGGTTGGAGGAAGCCGGCTTGGCCGAAAACACCATCGTTTTCTACAGTTCGGATCAGGGCTTCTACATGGGAGAGCACGGTTGGTTTGATAAGCGCTTTATGTATGAAGAGTCGTTTCGGACGCCTTTGGTCGCTCGCTGGCCCAGCAAGGTTCCGGCTGGATCGGTCAATGAGGACCTGGTGCAAAATATCGACATGGCAAGCACCTTCCTTGAATTGGCCGGGGTGGACCGCCCTTCTGATTTGCAGGGCGTGAGTGTGGTGCCCTTGTTGAAAGGGCAGTCCCCTTCGCAGTGGAGAGACCTGCTTTACTACCATTACTATGAGTATCCCGGCCACCACAGTGTCAGGCGCCACGAGGGGGTCTTCGATTCCCGATTCAAGCTGATTCGCTTCTACGGCAAAGGCGTGCAAGGAGGAGAAGAGTGGGAGTTCTTCGATTTGGAGAAAGACCCTTCGGAGATGAATAGTGTGTATTCGAACCCGGAGTATGCGCCCAAGGTGGAGGAAATGAAGATCAAGCTTGCGGAGCTGCGAACGAAGTATCAGGTGACCGAGGAGAACACTCGAGTCAGGAAAAGCGGCTGAGGTCTTCCGTGTGGACGCGCCCTAAAATGATAGAACGATAGAATGAAACCCTTTCGCAATGGCAGATGAAACACCTCGCTAAGTCTTTTTTGTTCCTGTCTCTACTCGCGACGAGCGTGGGAGCCCGACCACTTTTCCCTTTGGACAATGCTTTTGCGGGGGAAGAGTCTTCCATGGAGGAGAGGGTGGCGCTTCTCAAGGGGCTAGGGTTTCCAGGGGTGGTCACGGAACTCAAGACTTTCACCTCCGAATGGGGCCAGGCCTTGCGGAAGTCCGACTTGGAAGTAGCGGCGACTTACCTTGTTTTGAAGCCCGGAAAGAACGGCATCGTGGTGCCGAAAGGGGTTGCCAGCCATCTCGCTGAGTTCAAGGAGACGAAGACCCAGGTCTGGGTCACGGTGGGGAAGGTGCGCAAATTTGAGGTGACGGAGGCGGAGGCGCTGGCAGCGATTTTGCAAGTGGCTGATCTGGCGCGGGAAAACGGGCTCAAGACGGTGATTTATCCTCACTACAGTTTTTTCACTGACACCAATGAAAGAGCTTTGCGCTTGGCCCAAGCCGCGGCTCGTGAGGATGTGGGAGTGGCGTTCACCCTCTGCCATTTTCTGAGACAGGAGGAGCCCGAGGCCATGGAAGCGACCTTGGAGGCGGCGGCCGGTCATTTGATGGCAGTGCAAGTAAATGGGGCCGATGCGCAGGGGAAGCAGACGGGAGATTGGTCGCGATTGATTCTGCCCGTGGGCCAGGGTGACTTTGAGTTGGGTCGAGTCTTGAGCCAGCTAGATGAGATGGCCTATGAGGGTCCGATCACTTTGCAATGCTATGGCTTGAGTGAACCAGCGGCGGCCCATTTAGCAGCCTCGGCGGAAGCGTGGCGAAAGCTCACGACCAAGTGAACGGCCTTAGCGAACCTCGAACTCTTGTCTATGATGAATCGCCGAAATTTCCTTAAGAAATCCACTCTGGCGGCCGCGGCGCCCTGGGTGGTGCCGTCCTCCGTGTTGGGAGCCAATTCACCCTCCAATCAAATCACGCTGGGGTTCATTGGAATGGGGGGACAAGGCAAGGGCCGAAATCTCAAGGGTTTCATCACCCAAGACCGGGTTCAGGTCTTGGCGGTATGTGATTGTGATCAGACGCGAGCCAAACAGGCGAAAAAAATCGTCGATAAGACCTACCAGAATAAGGATTGTGCAATGTATCAGGATTTTCGTGAGCTGCTGGCTCGCGACGATCTCGATGGCATCGTCATTTCGACTCCTGATCAGTGGCACGTGCCGATGTCGCTGATGGCGCTGGAGGCTGGCAAGCATGTATTTTGCGAAAAACCCTCCCTCACGATCACGGAAGGTCGAGATCTTGTGACAGCGTTTGCAGCCAAAGATCGCGTCTTCCAATGGGGCATCGAGGACCGTTCGCTTGCCAAATACCACTGGCTGGCAGGGTGGGCCCGCAGTGGACTGCTCGGTGAGGTCTACGAGGTCAACTGCACGCTTCCCAAACACGAGCCCTTCAAGCGGGAGGATCCGGTGGCAGTGCCAAAGAACTTGGACTGGAATCTCTGGTTGGGCCCGGCCCCTTTCGTGGATTACACCCCGAGCGCCCTGGATATGTTCCATTGGCGGTTGAATAGCGACTATGGTGGCGGGATGCTGACCGACTGGGGAACCCATTTGTGTGACACGGGTCAAATCGGATTGGGCTTTGATAGTACGGGCCCCGTCGAAGCCTTTGGCAAATGTCGCGAACTCGACCCGAAAGTTTGGAACACCGACACGCCCGTCGATTTCGAGGTCACTCTGAAGTATGCCAATGGCGCACAAATGCATGTGAGTGATAGCTCGACTTACAAGGAACTTCTCTTGGAGTTCAAAGGGACTGATGGCTGGGTGAAATGCACCGGGTGGTATGGGGTCCTCGAAGCAAGTGACCGGGAAATCCTACGGACTCGCACCTTTGGCCCGGAAGCCAACTACTGGCCCCAGCCGAAAGTGGAGCATGAGGACTTCATCGATGCCATCGTGGCAGGTCACAAAGAGACGGCCTATCATCCGGAAGCGGGCCACCGTCTCTGCAGCGCGCTCCACTTAGGTCACTTGGCGTTGCGCGAAGGTCGCACCGTGGGTTGGGATCCTTTGACCGAGTCGTTCACCACCGACAAGGCAGCGAATGAAGCGAGTGTCATCTACCGGAGGCAGGCCCGCGATTGGGAGAGTGCCTAATACCAACCTCCAGAATTCACTGGAAGAATGGAGGGGAAGTGTTGTGGGGAAGAGGCGCTGAAGCGCGGGGAAGGGAGAGCCGGTGTCTTTCGAGCCAGCCCAGCGTTGCTCCTCGGTTACGGTGCCTGCACTGCGCCCTCGTCGCGCCTTGGTCTGGCCCGAAATCCACTCGGCCATTCTACCAGCCAATTCTGCAGCTTGGTATAAGAAGCGGTCTCGCAAATAGAAGTCGTATTCTTTGTGCGGTGTGTAGGAGTCATCGATGAATAGGGTAGAGCACCAATGGGATATCGCGAAGACCATCCCAGCAGAAGCTCCCCGAAAACTACGGTAGCAAGCTTTCCCCGGTGGCCCGCGGGGGCCCCGCCCCGCGGGGGGGGGGGGGGGTTGGGGGTTGGTGGGGGGCAAACCAGATAGGTTTAAGGGCAGGACAAGGGGGGG
>JBCCJK010000068.1 GCA_039027815.1 Verrucomicrobiota bacterium | reverse complement strand
TTTCGGGCCAGACCAAGGCGCGACGAGGGCGCGGTGCAGGCACCGTAACCGAGGAGCAACGCTGGGCTGGCTCGAAAGACACCGGCTCTTCCTTCCCCGCGCTTCAGCGCCTCTTCCCCACAACACCTCCCCTCCATTCTACCAGTGAATTCTGAAGGTTGGTATAAGAAAGCCTTTTCGTTGCCAGGTAGAAGTCCTCGCAGGAGACTCTCCTCAGCCGTGTCCCCGACCCACACCTTCACCGTCGCTCCGGACGAATCCCGAGAGCGACTGGACAAACTCCTAGCCACCCGCCTGCCCCAGCTCTCCCGATCCCTCTCTCAAAGCCTGATCAAGAAGGGGGCCATCACCCTGAATGGAGCAACCGTCAAACCCCGCAGCAGTGTCGCCGCCGGGGACCTCATCCGGGTCGAACTGCCTGAGCCTGAGTCAGAACAAATCCTTCCCGAAAAACTCCCCCTGGACCTTCTCCATGAAGACCCCCAGATCCTGGTGGTCAACAAAGCCCCCGGCATGGTGGTCCACCCCGGCGTGGGCCACCGCCGCGGCACCCTCGTGAATGCCCTCTTGCATCACTGCGGCCCGGACCTCGCCTCCACCGGCGACCCCGACCGCCCCGGCATCGTCCACCGTCTGGACAAAGACACCAGCGGCTGCCTCGTGGTGGCCAAAACCGCACATGCCCAGCGCGAACTCGCCGCGCAGTTCGCCGCCCGCACCACGCGCAAACTCTACCTGGCCGTCGTGGAGCGGGGACCGAAAGAAGACGCCGGCACCGTCCACACCCATCTGGCCCGCCACCCCGTGCATCGGATGAAACGAGCCAACGTGGAAAGCGATCGCGGGAAAGAAGCGCTCACTGACTACCGGGTCCTCACGCGTCACCCCGACAGCAGTCTGCTGCTCTGTCGAATCCACACCGGCCGCACTCACCAAATTCGCGTCCACTGCCTCACCCTCGGTTGCCCCATTTTAGGCGACGAACTCTATGCCAACCTCAAGCGACAAACTCCCCCCGCCGATCGCCTCATGCTCCACGCCTGGCAGCTCCAGCTCCGCCATCCAACCACGGGCGAAATCCTCCACTTCCTCGCCCCCTCCCCGGGCTCCTTCCACCCCTGGATGCCCTCCGAAGAAGCCTTGGCAGGTCACTCCGCGCACCTAAACCCCGAAACTTGAAGAGAAAAGACTACTCCCGCCAGCCCCGAAGCATACCTAGGAAAAGCAGCCGACGAAGCTCCGACCTGGGCACCTTGATCCCCCTCTCCACCTCCTCCCACTCGGCCGTCTCCAGCCGCGCGAGCGTCTTACGAGCCAAGGCCAAAGGCAGCCCGACCGCCAAGCGCAGCCTCCAAGGGCGCACCGCAGCCAAATACTCGCCTCCCCGATTGAGGTAACCGCGACAACGCGCCCGCCAAGGCTCCGCCTCCCTCCACAGCACCTCTCCCTCCCACGAACTCGACGTCTCCCGAGGAAGGTAACAGCGCCCCTGGCGCAAGTCCTCGGGCAAATCGCGCAAAATATTGATGAGCTGCAAGCCTTGGCCGAGAGCCCGGCCGCGTTCCCGCATCGGCTCCGCCCCCCTCACGAAATATCGCGGGACACACCGCTCACACAGATCCGTCCAAAACTCCCCCACACAGCCCGCCACCAAAACGGTATACTCCGTCAGCTCGACCTTGGAATGGAGCTGCACCGGATGGTTCCGGTCCGCGTCCCCGAATCGCTCCACATCCAGCCGCTGTCCGCGGAAAATCTGGGACAGCATCGCCTCCATCTTCTCGCGAACCCAAGCCTCCTGCCCGCGATGGAGCCCTCGCAGCCTGGCCCAAGCCCCCAAAAGACGCTGCTCGCCGGGATGGGCCAGCTTCGCCCGCAGAGAAAGCAAATCCCCCTCCAGCGCCCGGTCCTCCCCGCCCCGGAGACTCTCCTCCAGACGCCGCAGCAGGGCCACTCGGCGCCCCGGAGCGGCCGAAGAAGAATCCGCCACCGAATCGCTCAAGCGCGCCAGCAAATACCCCAAACCGAGAGTTCCCCTGACCGAATTTGGGAGCACCTTGAGAGAGAGAAAAAAAGACCGGGAGACATCCCGTAAAATACCCTCAAGTTCCCGGCCGCGATCCACCCCTCTCCTCTTGACTGAAAAATTGGCACTGAAAACCGAAAACTCCTCGGCCCGCCCCCTGGTCGCGCACCTTTACGTCCACATCCCCCTCTGCACGCGGATCTGCCCCTACTGCTCCTTTTACAAACACACCCCGGGCAAAACAGACCAGGCCGCCCTCGTCGAAGCCCTGCTTGCCGAAGCCACCCTCCGCCTGCGCCGACTCGAAGTACGGCCCACCACCATCTACCTGGGAGGCGGCACACCCACCGCCTTGGACGCCTCTCACCTGGCACGGCTTCTCGAAGGCATTCATCGACTCTTTGACCTTCGGCACCTGGCCGAATGGACCGTCGAAGCCAACCCCCGCACCTTCGAAGACGGCAAAGCGCTCCTCCTCAAACAGGCCGGCGTCACCCGCATCTCCCTCGGGAACCAAACGTGGAATCCCCGCCTCCTCAAACTGCTGGGACGGGATCACCACCCCCAGCAAGCCATCGAAAGCTACTGGCACCTGCGCGAAATCGGCCTGCCGCTCATCAATCTCGATCACATGTTCGCCCTCCCCACCCAGACCCTCTCCGAGTGGCAAAAAGACCTCGAGCAAACCATCCAACTCCAGCCAGACCACATCTCCGCCTACAACCTCACCTACGAAGAAGACACCCACTTCATGAAGCGATATCAGAAAGGCGACTTCGAGCAGGACGACGATCAAGACGCCGACTTCTTCCGCACCGCGGACACCCTGCTCACCAGCGCCGGCTACCACCACTACGAAATCTCAAACTACAGCCACCCCGGCAAAGAATCCCTCCACAATCGAGCTTACTGGGCCGGTGCCGACTACCTCGGCCTCGGGCCGAGCGCCGTCACCACCGTCGGTGGACAACGGTGGAAAACCCTCCCCCACACCCAGCGCTACATCGCAGCGCTTCAAGCGGGTGAAGACGTCCGCACCGAAAAAGAAACCCTCCAAACAGCCGACACCCGGCTCGAGAGGATCGCCCTCGGCCTGCGAACCACCGAAGGCATCTCCCTCTCCCTCCTGGGCGCGCTCCCAGAAGCCGACCCCAGGGTGGATGACCTCCTCCACGAAAACCTCGTCCAAAAAGAGAAAGATCGCCTCTCCCTGACACCGCGGGGAAGAGTCCTCGCCGACGAAATCGCCGCCTACCTGGCCTGAACGCCAAGCCCCTCTCTGGAATCCTGCCCTCGTGAAACGCACCTCCGACCTCCACATCGCCAAATACCAGGCTCTCCCCTCGCCCCTCGACCTCTGCCAACGCATCGCGCGCACCCCGGCCCAAGGCGAATTCATCGCAGAATCCCGCGACACCATCGCCCAGCTCCTGGTGGGAAAAGATCCACGGCTCCTCGTCATCGTGGGGCCCTGCTCCATCCACGACACTCAGGCCGGCCTGGACTACGCCCGCAAGCTGGCCGCCTTGGCGGAAGAAGTTCGGGAACGCCTCTATCTCGTCATGCGGGTCTACTTCGAAAAGCCTCGCACCACCGTCGGATGGAAAGGTCTCATCATGGACCCACATCTCGATGGCAGTGACGACCTTTGCCAAGGCTTGGAAAGGGCCCGCACCTTCCTAAGAGACGTCATCGACCTCGGACTGCCCACCGCCACTGAACTGCTCGATCCCATCACCCCCCAATACATCGCCGACCTCATCTGCTGGTCGGCCATCGGTGCCCGCACCACTGAATCGCAAACCCATCGGCAAATGGCCTCAGGACTCTCCATGCCGCTCGGCTTCAAGAACGCCACCTCTGGCGCCCTCACCCCCGCCCTCAACGCCATCCAAGCAGCCCTCCAGCCGCAAACCTTTCTCGGCGTCAGCCCGGAAGGCCAAGCCAGCTCCGTCACCACCAGCGGAAACCCTCACTGCCACCTCATCCTCCGAGGCGGCGACCAAAGGACTAACTACAGCTCAAGCAACGTCGCCGCCGCCGCCGAAAGCCTGGCCCAAAGGCAACTTCCCACCGCCATCATGATCGACGCCAGTCACGGCAACTCGCAGAAAGATCACCACCGCCAACCGGAAGTCTTCCGGGAAATCCTCCGCCAGCGCCAAGCGGGCAACCACGCGCTCTCTGCCATGTTAGAAAGCAACCTCGTCGAGGGCAACCAGCCCTTCCCGCAGGCCCCGGAACAGCTCACCTACGGGCAAAGCATCACAGACGCCTGCCTCGACTGGGAAACCACCGCCGACCTCCTCCGCGAAGCAGCCCAAATCCCACAAAGCACCCCCGCCTAAGACCAAGCTGCCGGATCAAGTGGTAGAACGGCCGCGTGAATTTTCGGGTCAGACCAAGGCACGACGAGGGCGTGGTGCGGGCACCGTAACCGAGCAGCAACGCTGGACTGACCCGAAAGGCACCGGCTCTCCCTTCCACGCGCTTCAGCGCCTCCTCCCTACTCTACCTTCCAGTGGATTCTGGAGGTTGGTATTAGGCCGAACCAAGGCCCGGCGACCGCGCACTCCCCGCACCGTGCCCAGAAAAAAAGCCGTGCCCGAAAACCGCGAACAAAATCCTCCTCACGGCCGAACCCAGAATCTTGGGACTTCCAACCGAGTGCTTTTGTAGCAAAACCCACCGTAATATCAGTTTCCCAGGTGATACGAATAAATACTGTTCGGAAAAAAATCGTAGGCTTTCTCCATAACGGGATTGAATACGTGATACCCACGATCTTCAAAGCCACGATGTTTGACTGGGCGAAGGACGTCATTGAAAACGGCACCATTTACTTCACCAACATCGAGGAGTTCATTTTAGATACTCACCCTGATCGGGGAGACGCCGATGAAGGGCGGCAGATATTGAATCGCAATGATGTTCGCTGCACAGCCGAATACGCCGGGCCGGTTTTTGTCTGGTGTTGCACGCTGGATACGGACCCGCACCGTGTGATTCGAACGTGGCCTGACAAAAATTGCGTTGTGCAGATTTTGGACACGGTCGAATTCTCACGGCGAATCACGACGGCTCTTGGTCAGCGGAAACCGAAGCTTTGTCCGCTCCATGTTGGTCCCGTCTCGTATACCAAGACCGGTGGAGGATATGAGCAGACGGAATCTTTCAGAAGGATCAGAGTTATGACGGACAGAAAGAATTTAGATTTGCTCTCAAAGGCCAATTGGGCGACAAGCAGCTGAATCATGTGATTTTGAATCTCGGATCCTGTCGAGATATCGTGCGGATTGCAATGAAAACCAAACCCGAACAAGACGGCGCACACAACCGCTGACCGCGCTGTTGTTTTGACGTGACTTTGTAGTTTGGAAGTCCACTCTTTCAGCGATGCGGCCCTGATGGTCAGCGGCATGTGGCCTTCAACGTTCGACAGAAAACTATAAACCCGAAGCCGGAGAGAAGTGCGCTGAAGGCTTGGGCTAAATCTGCGGTGGTCTGCATAGTTGCGAGCCCCGTGATCCTCCTCGCATGATGAGATGCAATCGCCCACTTCGTTATGGCCGCTTGAAAGCACCCCGAGGATAGCTGCTAGCCATCACTCGGATGCTTTTCCCAGCCAGGACGCGCCCTTCACAGCAGCCTCTTTCACTCTAAGCAACCAACCGCCCCAGTTTTTCTTCGTTCGGCTCCAAAAATCGGCTTGTTCAGCCCTGTCGTAGGGGAGTTTCACTTGATGTCCTAGATGGATCTCTCTACCCGTCTACAAAACAACACAGATCATCCAGGCCAAAATTTCTGAAACCCTTTCGCTCTAATGATCCATCTAGATGAAACACTTCTTCTTGGCGAGGGAGGGGATAAATTTTGCTATTCCCATCCTTTCGATAAAACCAGATGCATTAAAATCGTGAAGAGTGATGCTTCTGCGCAGAAAAATATCCAAATCGAGCTGAGAGCTTATGCGCTACTACAAAAAAGAAAGATCGCAGCGCCCTACCTTTCATCCTACTTCGGAACCTTGGACACCAACTTGGGTTTAGGATATGTATTCGAGTATATTGCTTCTTTTATCGGCGGTCTTGAGGAATTGAAACCAGAAGAACTAAAAGAAAGGATTCTTGATCTCTACCAAAAATGCCTCATTGATTCGGTCGTTTTGCGAGATCTGAGCATTGGAAATCTCCGACTCGATGCCAGCCGCAATATAAAGATCATTGATGGCCTCGGGGCCCGAGAATTTTTCCCGATTTGTTATTGGAGCAGGTTCTTTGCGAGGCAAAAAATTAGACGCAAGTTTGCCGAATTGATCGATGGCCTCCGCGAGAAAACGAACGAGTGGACGCAACCGCTGCGAAAGGGAAACGCATCCTAATACCAAGCTGCAGAATTGGCTGGTAGAATGGCCGAGTGGATTTCGGGCCAGACCAAGGCGCGACGAGGGCGCGGTGCAGGCACCGTAACCGAGGAGCGACGCGGGGCTGGCTCGAAAGACACCGGCTCTCCCTTCCCCGCGCTTCAGCGCCTCTTCCCCACACCACCTTCCCTCCATTCTACCAGTGAATTCTGGAGGTTGGTATAACAACGCCGAAGGAGGTTGGAAAATCATTCACTTTTCTATCGCTTGTCCTGTTGGTCAGCCTTGATCGGGCTCGAGTTCTGTTTCACCAACGTAAGGTTGATCGTCGCGGTCATTCGCCTGAATTCGGTCAGGCCTTTGTTCTACCCGGTCGCACCCTTTCTAGTTGAAATGCTTTCCAGTAAGTTATCAGCGATCTTCCTCCTCACTGACATTCCCGTCTGGACTCGTCCCCTGGAGAACTCCCTTCGTCATCGAGGTGCCTCTGTTAGAGTTGGCTCTGACCTTTCGGCTGCCGAGGACTTCAACATGGTGGTCAATCGGATTTCCACGCAGTTGCTTCGGATAGCTCCCGAGGACTTGGAACAGTTACGGCGTGCTTTAGAGCGACTAGAGAGTCAGGGTCGACCGGTCATCAACGGGCTTGCGTCCCTTGAAATCGGTCTTTCAAAGATGAAACAAACAGCGCTTTTTCAAGCTTGCCAGGTCGCTACTCCGGAGACCGCGCTGGCCATTGCAGGGGGGCGCGCTCTGCCGGGCAGAGAGGTTCTGCTGAAGCCTCCGCGAGGCGGTTTTGGAAAAGGGATTCAAAGCCTCTCTCGGGAGGAAACTGCGCCGCCTGATCTCGATTCTTCCCTCGAATGGATCGAGCAAGAGTTTTTGATGCCAGTCGATGGCTTGGTTCACCGCATCGAGCTGCTAGGGGATCGGATTCTTTATGACGCCGCTACCCCCTTTCAACCCGGCGAATTCGACTATTGCCTAGCCAAGGCAGGCCACGAATCAAGACTAACCTCTTCTGAGGCCATCGACGCAGAAGTCCAAGACCAAGCACTCCAGATCGCGCGGAAGGCTGGAATGGAGCTTGGTGCTCTCGAATATTTTCTTCTCGCTGACGGCAGGCCTTGCTTCTTCGATTTCAATCCAGTTTCCAGCCTGCACCCCAAGGCTGCCGAACTCCTCGGCCAAGACCCGATTCAGATGACGGCGGATTACATTCTGAGGTCTGCCGTCTCTTCTAAGTGAAGTCGCCTAATACCAAGCTGCAGAATTGGCTGGTAGAATGGCCGAGTGGATTTCGGGCCAGACCAAGGCGCCACGAGGGCGCGGTGCAGGCACCGTAACCGAGGAGCAACGCTGGGCTGGCTCGAAAGACTCCGGCTCTCCCTTCCCCGC
>JBCCJK010000067.1 GCA_039027815.1 Verrucomicrobiota bacterium | reverse complement strand
TACCAGCCTCTCCCACGGCACTACTTCCTCCATCTCACCCAGGAACTTCGCCCTCCGCGTTACACGCTTCTTCCCTTCATACTCGGCTTGCGCAAAACTCAGCTGCTTTTCCATTCCTCTTCTCTACCACCCCCTTCTCCAACTCTCAATCTATCCTCCCACTCAAGAAGGGATTAAATCACCGTTTCTTAGTGGAGGCTTGGCGGCCTCCCCATTCTGCCTTAAATCAGGTCCATGCACGGGGGAGATCTTTTTTTGCAAGCGCTTCTTTTTCTTGGGGCGGCCGTGGTCACGGTGCCGATCGCCAAGCGCCTCGGCTTGGGTTCGGTGCTGGGCTATCTGATCGCCGGTGCGCTCATCGGTCCGCATGTCTTGCAATGGACGGGGGATGTCGAGGATGTCATGGGTTTCGCCGAGTTCGGGGTCGTCATGATGCTCTTCGTGATCGGCCTGGAGTTGGAGCCTCGGGCGCTCTGGCGAATGCGGGGGCCCATTTTGGGAACCGGCGGCCTCCAACTGCTTTTCACGACCTTGGTCATCGCGGGAACGGCTCTCCTCTGTGGCTTGGGGTGGCAGGCTTCCTTGGCCATCGGTCTTTTTCTTTCCCTCTCGTCGACCGCCATCGTGCTGCAGACGCTCGATGAGAAGGGCTGGCGGCAGCTCGAGGGCGGGCGACGCTCCTTCAGCGTTTTGCTTTTCCAAGACATAGCGGTCATTCCGATGTTGGCCCTCATTCCCTTGCTCGCGGTGGGGTCCGGGAAGGCGGCCCCTCATGCGGCCGACCAGGGTCACCACGGTCCCCCTTCGCTTTGGATCGATCTAGCGCCCAGTTGGGCGCAAGCGCCTGTGACTTTGCTCGCGCTGGCCACGATTTTCTTTGGAGGGCGGCTCTTGGCCCGCTTTGCCTTGTGTTGGATCGCCAAGGCGGAATTGCGAGAAGCCTTCACCGCCGCCACGCTCTTCCTGGTGGTCGCGATTGCTCTTCTCATGGTGCAATTGGGTCTTTCCCCGGCACTCGGGACCTTTCTGGCGGGCGTGGTCTTGGCTGATAGCGAATACCGGCACGAATTGGAATCCGATATCGAGCCTTTCAAAGGCCTCTTGCTGGGCCTGTTTTTCCTCACGGTGGGGGCGAGCATCAATTTTCCCCTCATCGCCGAAAAACCGGTCCTGATCTTGGGCCTGACTTTGGGCCTGATGGTGGTGAAGTTCGGGGTTCTCTTTCTGATCTCGGGGGGCCTCCGCATGGGCAATGACCAGCGCTTGCTCCTAGCGTTCTCCTTGGCGCAGGCTGGTGAGTTTGGGTTCGTTCTCTTTTCTTTGGCGCAGCAGAACGGGGTCCTGGAAGCGGCCTTGGCGGATCCTTTGGTGGCCGTGATTGCGCTGTCGATGGCTCTGACCCCCTTGGCTTTTCTTCTCTATGAAAAGGTGCTGCAACCCCACCTCGGAACCAAGGTGGCAGAAGGGCGGGAGGCCGATGAAATGGAAGAAGAGGAGCCGGTCATCATCGCTGGATTTGGTCGCTTCGGGCACCCCGTGGGACGACTGCTGCGGGCTCAGGGCATTGGGACGACGGTCTTGGAGTTCGACTCGGATCATGTGGAACTGCTCCGCGATCTCGGCCTCAAGGTCTTTTATGGCGATGCGGGGCGGGTCGACCTTTTGGCGGCTGCGGGAGCCGAGAAAGCCCGGGCCCTCATCATCGCCATCAACAAGGAGGACAAGTGCATGGAACTGGTGGAGAACGCGCGAAAGCACTTTCCTCAGCTAAAGATTTTCGCGCGGGCGTGCAGTCGCGATCACGCCTACCGGCTGGTGCAGGAAGGCGTCGAGCAGATCTATGTGGAACAGCTTGGCTCGTCGCTCGATTGTGCCCAAGGTGTCATGGAGATGCTGGGTTATTCCGAGGAGCGAGCTAAGAAAGTGGTCGCCCGCTTTCGACGCCATGAGGAAGAAGCCCTGCGCTCCTTGAGTGAAGTCCGGCACAATCGAGCGGACTACATCGATAGGGCGCGCAAACAGATTCAGGACATCACCGCCATCATGCGGGAGGATGAAAGCCTTTTGTAAAGAGCCAGAGGGCGTTTCTCCCCTCCGAATTTCAAATCCCGAGGACGGCATTCGCAATGACGAAGTAAATCGCAAGGCCGGAGACATCCACCAGGGTCGTGATGGCAGGGGAGGCGACCACTGCGGGGTCGATTTTGCAAGCTTTGGCCACCAAAGGAAGGGCCGCCCCGATGAGGGTGGAAGTCGTGACTTGCAGGGCGAGCGCCGCGGCCACCGCCACGCCGAAAAGCCAGGTGGGAACGGATTCAGGGAGGGGGGTCCCGGGCAGGAAAACGAGGATTTGGAGAGCGATGCAGAGGCCGAGGGCCGTGCCCATGAAGACGCCCAAGCGAAGTTCCTTCCACAAAACTTGCCCGAAGGCAGAGGGCGCCAGTTCGCCCACCGACATGGCGCGGATGACCATGGTGGAGGCTTGGCCTCCGGTGTTGCCGCCGGCCGCGACCACCATCGGGAGATAAAGCGCGAGCTGAAAGAGCCCCGTCAAGACCGCTTCAAATTGGATCATGACCCAACCCGAAACGATGGCTAGAAAAGCCAGCCCTAGCACCCAGGGAAATCGCCGCCGAAGGTGCGTCCAAATCTTGGTTTCCAGGTAGGTGACTTCCTCCGGGGCGGGGGAGATGGCGGCCATTTGCTCGATGTCTTCGGTCGATTCCTGCTCCAAGATGTCGACGGCATCGTCGTGGGTGATGCAGCCCAGGAAGGTGCGGTTTTCATCGACCACGGGGAGGGTCACGAGGTCATACTTCTGAACCATTTTGGCGGCTTCTTCCTGATCGGCCAGGGGATCGATGGTCAAGCGCACCGATTGCATGATTTCAGAAATGACCTTGCCCTGCTCAGCGAAGATGAGGTCGCGGAGGCGGAGTCGACCGAGGAGGCGATTGCGATCATCCACCACATACACGCGGGCAAGGACTTCGGCTTCTTTGGCGATGGAACGAAGCTCCTCGAAGGCTTCGGAGGCAGTCAGTTCGGGGCCGATGGTGGCCACCTCCGTCGTCATGCGCCCGCCGGCGCTGTCCTCGGGAAATTGGAGGAGGCTCTCGGTTTGCTCCTTGGCATCCCCGGAAAGCACAGAGAGGAAGTGCTCGCGAGACTCATCGTCTGAGTTTTGTAAGAAATCGACGCGATCGTCGTCCCCGATGCTTTCGAGAATCTCCCGCTGTTGCGATGCGGGGAAATGGTGGAGGAGCATCTCGGCGTCGGCATGATCGTCGAGATAGCCCATGAGCATCTGCGCCATCTCCTCATCGAGGTGGGAGAGGAAGCGATCCTTCTCGACCTCTTCCAAGTCGGCGAAAGTCTCTGCGATGTCGGCCGGGTGCCAATCGACAAAGATTTTTTCCGCCTCTGTCTGGGAAGAGATGTGGAGAATCCCTGGATCCGGTGGCTGAACGGTCGGCGTTTCCGAAGGCATGGCTCGAAAAGGAAAGTTCGGTTTCCTATCACAAGCCCTCCAGCGCCGCCAATCTCATTGTCGCTGGATCCACTGCAAGCCGGAAGGGCTGGCGATGGCGTCGAGCGGCACATCGTGGGGCTCGTGGGGGATTTTCGGAAGCAATTGGACATCGAAGGCCAAGCCCACCCTGGGGGTGTGGGGCGGGAGGGAAGCGAGAAAGCGGTCGTAGCAACCGCGCCCCCGACCCAGTCGGTGCCCCGTGGCGGGATCAAAAGCCAGGCCTGGCACCAGGACCAGAGTGAGCGCCTCGGCGGGGACTTCGAGGTCCTGATCGGGGTCGGCCTCGCCCACGCCGAGCGCTCCGGGAGGTCGATCTGGAAGGCTGGCGCCTACGTCATGAAAACGGAGTTGGTCCGGGTAGACCACCCGGCTAAGCGCCCAGCTGGCTCCGGAGGGGAGGAGCCAGTGGCGGGGGTCGGGCTCGCTCGGAAGCGGCAGGTAAGCGGCCACCAGGGAAGGAGAGTCGAGCGAGACTTCGTGAGCGAGGGCCGAAGCGATCAATCGCGACTGCCGATCCCGCTCTTGGGCGGAAAGCGCCCGCAGACGCTCGCCCATGTCCCGACGCAAGCTGTCTTTCAGAGGAAGGCTCACCCTCGCCATTGGGCCATGGCCTCCGGCATGAAGGCTCGCAAACGCTGGATGCGCTGCTCGTCCGAAGGGTGGGTGCTAAAGTAAGCGGGAACCTTCTTCCCTCCTCCCGCGCGCTGGCGGTAGGCGGCCATGCGCTTCCACAGCTCGATCGATTGGCGAGGATCATAGCCAGCTTGGGCCATGTAGAGGGCGCCCAGCTGGTCCGCTTCCAGTTCTTGACTACGACTAAACCTGAGAACGCCCAAGGTGGAGGCCGCCCCGACGGCCGCCACGGTGGTGTTGCGCTGGGTCGCGGCCGCGTCTCGCATGGCCACGCCCGTCAGAATGGTGGCGGCGGCCCCGAGGAGTTGGCTTGTCATGCGCTCGCCTCCGTGGCGGGCCACGACGTGGCCGACCTCATGGCCAATGACGGCCGCCAACTGGGCATCGTTTTGGACTAGCTGAAACATGCCCGTATGAATTCCGACCTTCCCGCCGGGCAAGGCGAAGGCATTGGGCGTCTGGTCTTCGAAGACCACAAACTCCCACTGGGAGCCGGGCATCCGCCTTTGAAAAATGGGCTCCAAGCGACGAGCGACCGAGCGCAGTCGGCCATTGTAGCTGGCATTGCTGGAGACTCGTTTGCTCTTCTTGTAGTTATTGAACTGGCTCACTCCCATCTTATTTTCCTGGGAGGCGGGGGTCAAGATGAGCTGCTTGCGACCCGTATCTTGGACAGTCGTGCAGGCCAGAAGTGTGGCTAGGGCCGCCAGAGGGAAAAAGAGCGAAACGATTCGATGCATGATTCTTAGCTATACAAAGTCGGGGTTGGATTGTCAGCCTCAAAACGGCCTTTTGACCGGGGCTGGTTTGTCGGCAGCATGAAGTCATGAAAGCCCTCTACCTGACCAACGAATTTCCGCCGAACATCTATGGGGGCGCAGGGGTGCATGTAGACTACCTGACGCGCGAAATGGCCAAGCTGTGCCAGGTGGAGGTGCGCTGCTTTGGCGAGCAGCAGGAAACGGGGCTCGGATTTCAGGTGCAAGGGTTCCTAGCACGCAAGAAAGGTTGGACGGCGCCAGCGGCCTTGCAATCAGTCTTTGGCGCGCTCGATCAGTGTCTTCAGTTCAACACAAAGGCCGTGGATGCGGATGTCGTGCACCTCCACACCTGGTATACTCATTTTGGAGGCATCCTGGCCAAGCTCAACTACGGCATCCCGATGGTATTGACGACTCATTCGTTGGAGCCGTTGCGCCCCTGGAAGCGAGAGCAACTCGGCGGGGGCTATGATTGCAGCCGTTGGGTGGAAAAGACGGCCATTGAAATGGCGGACGCGGTCGTGGCGGTTTCTGAAGGCACCAAAAAAGATGTTTTGGAACACTTCGAAGTCGATCCCGAGAAGATCCACGTGATCTACAACGGGATCGACCCCCAAGAATACCAACCAATCCAAGCGCCCGAAATCATCCAAGGTTTTGGCATCGATCCCGAGCACCCCTACATCCTCTTTGTGGGGCGCATCACCCGCCAAAAAGGCATCATCCACCTCGTGCGAGCGATCCGAGACCTGACCCCTGGGTATCAAGTGGTCCTCTGTGCTGGGGCCCCGGACACCCCGGAAATCGCCGAAGAAATGAAGCAAGCTGTGGCCGCGGTCCAAGCGGAGCGGGACGGGGTCTTTTGGTTGCAGAAAATGGTAGACAATCGAACTAAAATTGCCCTCTACTCCCACGCAGCGGTCTTCTGTTGTCCCTCTATCTACGAGCCTTTTGGAATCATCAACTTGGAAGCCATGGCCTGTGGCACCGCGGTCGTGGCGAGCGCGGTTGGGGGGATCAAGGAAGTCGTCTTGGATGGGATCACAGGATTTCTCGTGCCGGTGGAACAGGAGAAAGAGAGTCCCTTTGAGGCGCTTCACCCCGAACAGTTCTCGAAAGACTTGGCCGAAAAAATCAATGCCTGCTTGAGCGATGAGACACTGCGCGCCCGCATGGCCGAAGCAGGGCGCCACCGCGCCATCGAGGTTTTCAGTTGGCAGGCCATCGCCCAGAAGACGTTTGCGCTCTACCAATCCCTGCAAGGAAAATAAACCCTGCCCCGAGCCGCGCCGTCTCCGACTTCGCGGAAGTGATCGGAAAAAGGCAGGCAGGAAGATAGGGCAATCTCCCCGGATTTTGAACCCTGAATATTGAAGTGTCCGAAAGAGTGCTTTTTCTGAGAATGCAGCCTGATATCAGCCAAGACACCCACCCCTAAAATCACCCCGCCCAGCCTACCAGATAGACGCGCGATATCGTAAATGAATCCTTGAAATCACAAGGTTTGCAAGGCAGCTTCGACTGAAATTTGATTCTCGGATATCACCTCTTGAGGTGATGCGAATCAATACTGTTCGGCAAGGGAAATGAAGAAAACAAAACGAATTCTGACATTCATCACCGTAGCATATATTCTACTCACGGTGCCTGTGATGTTTGTCTTCACCAAGAGTGAATATGTTCGCTTTATAGCGATACAGATGGTCACGAACTGGAAAGGGAAGATTAATGGGCTCTCCGATGCATATATCGGGGATTCTATTACAGCCGGAGGCAGAAGCTGGAATGCACCTTTCGACGCCATAAATCTTGCCGGAGATGGCTACACCACATGGCAGATCGAGAATCAAATTGGAAGAGCGGAAAAATACGATCCAGACAATCTCCTCATCCTCGCTGGTACCAATGACATTCTAAGCAGGAGAATTTTTGATTTGGACCAGTTTGAGCGCGACTACGTCAATCTGCTAGACAGAGCTCTCGAAACCGGAAAACAAGTGTTTGTAACTCAGATTCCATATACAGCAGGAGAAGAAAGAATACAGACGATCTCAGATGCGAACGAAGTAATCATACGGTTAGCAGGGGCTCGGGACCTGACGACGATAGATTTAAATTCGACAGTCGCACCCAATGGCATTCTTCTTCCAGAATTTACCACAGACGGTGTTCATCTTTCTAGTCGGGCTTACTCAATTTGGAGAGAGAAGATACTGGATGCGAAAAAACAAAAAGCCGAACAAAGCAGTGGAGGCAACGGCTAACGCCGCGCCTCACTTTAGACGTTCGCTCAAGAAATGAAACCGAAAGTAATCTCTATGGTATCTGGCCTTCTATGGGGGCTACTTCCAGTTTATCTTCTGCAAGAAAGAAGCACTTGGGGAGCTGTATCGGACGTGCGTATTGTGGCACTTCTCTTTGCACCACTTGTAGGCTTATTTACCTACTACACCTCTCGATGGGTCTACAGAAAAAAGAATGGAATGAAAGTCCTCTGGTCTGTCGTTTCTGTCTATCTTTCAGCAGGTCTCTACGGAGTAATTTTAGCGACCTTAGCCAAAATGAATCTAGAGAATCCATCAGGAGAGCATGCTTACGAAATCGTGATAGCGATTTGGTGGGGCATCACTCTTATTCCAATTTTGTGGGTAATTTATCCAGCCTCCTTCTTGAATCACCTACTCGTAGCCAAATTTGAAAATAAGGAGCGAACCAGTCGAGATAGCCAACACCTAGGGAAACGCTGATTTAATCCCTTCTTGAGTGGGAGGATAGATTGAGAGTGGGAGAAGGGGGTGGTAGAGAAGAGGAATGGAAAAGCAGCTGAGTTTTGCGCAAGCCGAGTATGAAGGGAAGAAGCGTGTAACGCGGAGG
>JBCCJK010000066.1 GCA_039027815.1 Verrucomicrobiota bacterium | reverse complement strand
TGAGCTAAAAAAGGCGATTCTGAACTACCTCGAAAAACACAATCAAGACCCTCGCCCTTTCCGTTGGACCGCAACCCCAGAAGAAATCCTCTCCAAAGTCAGTTCAATTTGCAAAAGACTTTCCTAACGGGACACTAGGAGGCGACCTCGAGCGCGAAGAGTTCTTCGGTATCCACGTGGTCAGAAACGGCTTCGGGTTGCCAACGTCGGTCGGCCCCCAGGGTGAAGCTGCCGAGCCATTCCTTTTTCCACTCCGATGGGCCAATCAGCGAGACGGTGAATTCGCCTTTCACTCGATAGAGATGGCAGGTTTGTCCGACCATGGGCTCGAAGCGGAGTTCGCTTTCGTAGAGGAGTTTGTTCCAGTTGAATTCGTCGATCGCGGAGACGTAGCGCTGTCTGATTTCATCCAACTGTTGCTTCAAGACCCGTTCCACTTCGCTGATGCCGTAGGTCTTGAAGTTGGTGAGATCGGTCGGCGTGATGGGCGGGCTGAGCGTGGAGGTAGGGTAGGGCAGGAACCGCTGGTGCGGTTCCGGCTGGAGTTGGAGCTCTTGGGAAAGGTCGGCCATTTTGACAAGGCTTTTACGCTTGAGAGGAGGCAAGGAACGGGGAAAGAGCTGAATTCGCCATTGCAAAATATTCGCAAAAACAGATTCTAGGAGGGTGACGCACGCATGAGAAATTGGCCAATCGCAAATGCCCTCCTTCTGCTAGCGGGCCTTTGGTTGCTTTCGTGGCCTTTGGTGCGGCTGACGGGACAGGCCAAGGGAGAGCCGCCTCGGCCGCCAGTCAGGGCGGAGGTGGCGCCTGAGGCCTTGGTTCCGACGCGGATCGATTTCAAGGCGACGGCTCCGATTGCTCATTTGCAGGTCGAGGTGGGAGGCTTGCCGTTGTCCGCGCCGGCCGCGGGCTTGAGCGAGGGGCAGTGGGAGGTGGATCTGCCGATCGTGAGGGCGGAGCCGCTCGCGTTGCGCGTCTTGGCGGTGGCGGGGACGGAGGTGGGGCATTTCTCGCTCCAGCTGCGCTTGGAGCCGGAGGGGTTGGAGAGTCGCAAGATGATTTTTTTTGGTGACAAGCAGTTGGTGGGGAAGGAGGAAGCGCGCTGGTGATGGGAGAGGCCATTCCGTTTGGCGACCACGGGGGAAGGGGTGCTGGGTCCCATGGCCTGCATGAGCATGAGCTAGTGGTGAGAGAGCTCTGCTTGAGTTACCAGCAGATTCCGGCCTTTCGAGAGGTGGAGTTCCGCACGCGGTGTGGCCAGTGCCTGGGCTTGTTGGGGCCGAATGGTGCTGGGAAGAGTTCTTTGCTGAAGGCGATCGCTGGGTTGGTGCCACCCGAGGGTGGGGAAATCATTTGGCGGGGCCAGGCGATGCGCAAGAGCATCCACGAGATCGCCTACCTTCCGCAACGGGAGGAGGTGGATTGGAATTTTCCGGTCACGGTGCGCGGGGTGGTGGAGATGGGGCGTTACCCGCAGGTGAGTTGGTGGCGTCGCTTCCGTCAGCGGGACGAGGAGGTGGTCGACCGAGCGCTCGAGGCGATGGCCTTGCAAGACTTGGCCAAGCGCCAGGTGAGTGAACTTTCCGGCGGGCAGCAGCAGCGGGTCTTTCTGGCGCGGGCGCTGGCGCAGGAGAGCCATGTGCTTCTCCTGGATGAGCCCTTCACCGGCTTGGACCGCCCGGCGCAGGAGAGTCTTTCTAGGCTGCTGCGTCAGTTGGCGAGTGAGGGTCGGCTGGTGATTGCTTCTCATCACGATCTGGGAACGGTCGAAAAGATTTTCGACGAGGTTCTTTTGCTGCGTTGCCAGCAGGTGGCCTTCGGGCCGACCGAGTCGACTTTTCACGAAGAGAATCTCAACCGGACCTATGGGAGCGTGCTTTCCGCGCTCGCGACTCGCTGATGTGGGCTTGGCTGACAGAACCGCTCTCGCTCACGATTCATCAGAAGACCTTGCTGGCCTGTCTTTTGATCGGTTTCACGAATGGATTCACGAGCGCATTCATTGTTTTGCGAAAGTCGGCCCTCAAGGTTGGATCGCTTTCCCACACACTCCTTCCGGGGATCGCCCTCGCCATTTTGGTGACGGGAGGGCTCACTTGGACGAATGCGTTTTTGGGAGCCCTGTTCGCGGCTCTCCTAGTGGGCCTGGGGTCGCTGGCAGTGGAAAGAAGTTCGCGGCTCGATCAAGAGACGGCGCTCGCGGTTTTTTACACCGCTGCTTTTTCTGGGGGGATTGTGATGCTGAATTCCATGCAAGTGCCGCAGGCTTTGGAGCATTGGCTTTTTGGCAACATCTCTTTGGTGGCGGATGCCGATCTTTGGATCGCCTATGGCATCAGTGTGGTGGCTTTGTTGGCGCTCACGCTGTTGCAGCGTCCCATCACGATTATGCTGTTTGAGCCAAATGTGGCCGCCAGTCTGGGAGTGCCGGTGCGTTGGCTGAGTTTTCTTTTGTTCGCGCTCGTCATCATCGTGTTGATTTCCTCGCTCCAGGCGGTGGGGTGCATTTTGGCCTTGGGCTTGTTGGTGGCCCCGGCGGCCATTGTCTATTTCTTTACCGACCATACCCAGGCGCTTTTTTGGTTAGGGGGCTTGGTGGGAGCGGCGGGGGCGTCTTCCTCCGTCTTCCTGGCCTATTGGATTGGTTGGCCGCATGGACCGACTATTGTCTTGGTCTTGGGAGGGTGGTTCGTTTTGGCCTATCTCCTGAGCCCAAAATATGGCTTGTGGAAGCGCTTTTTGGCCCCGCGACATCGGCACGGCGGAAAAGTGGTCAGTCAGTGACCGCTGAGTGGGTGGAACTTGCCCGGATGGATGAGGCTTCGCCAAATAGGGGGATTTACAATCTATTGGTAGTCAATGGATTAGGTTGATCATGGGGGTTGGCCCAGGCCCTGCGTTTCTCAGGAGCGGAGACAAAAAAGTCTCAGAAATCATTCAAGAAACCCAAACCGAAAGGAACCCCAAATCATGACCGATACCATTCAATACCGCGGCGCCACCATCGCCATCGCTGAAGTCAAAGCCCAACAAGAAGCGCGTGCCGCTTGGGCCCAGCAACATGAAGCACTGCATGCCAAATACCGCGGTGCCGATTACGACATTGATTTCTCAGCCGCCTACACCCCGAAAGAGGCTCACGAAGTGGAAGTCTCTTACCGCGGCGAAGTGGGCAAGGTGAATCTGTAAGCAGCTTCGTCTTCAAAAAAGAGCAACCCGCTCCGGATGAATCCGGCGCGGTTTTTTTTGGGATGGAGAGGCTTGTTCTGGGATCAGACGAATGGGATTCGGTTACGGGTTCCGAGGTTCGAGCGCTCTGGGGTGGGGAGAGTGACCGAAGGTGCGGATTAGATGCCCTCTGTCACGATCGCCAAAAAGGGGGCCGCTTTGGCTTGGCTTGGGCGGCTGTCAAAAGCCTTCTTTCTGGAGAAGCTTTTGCAGTTCCTGCTGGAAGCTCGCCAGATCGCTTTCGCTGGGACGGTAGTCGGGGCTGGGACCTTTGAGGGCCAGCCGTCCCATTTGGTCGAGAGACCATTCGGCTGTCTGGCCATCGGTGAAGGTGGCTTTGCCACTCACGATCATGCCGGGTCGTGCTACGGAGTCGGTGCGAACGCTGACCCCTTTTGGGGGAGCGGGAGTTTCCTCTTCCCGGCCATGGGCTTTGCGAGCAGCGGCCATTTGCTCTTGGTTTGAGAGGTCGACCGGTCCGGTGCTCCGTTCGCTTTTGATGACGAGCTGGAGGTCGCTTGCGATGAGCTGCATCTCCAAATAGGTCAGCTTGAGGGCAAATTCGTCTTTCAAGCGGGTTTGCATGTCGGCCAATTTGACCCCTTCCTCGGCCCAGTTTTGGAGGGCGGTGGTTTGTTCTTGGCTTAGGTCGGAGAGGCTTTTCATGCTGGACGGAGGGTGGCGGAGGCGGCTTTCGCTTTCAACGCGATTTTTCCGTGGCAGGGTCTCTTTCATGAAAGCGACCTTTTGGGCCTTCGGCTTGGCGCTCGTCTGGCTACTGAGTGGCTGTGGCTCCAGCTACTCCGGCTACAAGCGGGCCCCTTATTCCATCAAGGGGATCCGCTACACCCCCATGACGGTCGAGCAGGCGCTTCGCTTTCGGGAAGAGGGAATCGCTTCTTGGTATGACGAGCGAAGGCTCTTCGGCCTGCTGAGCGGGACGACGGCCATTGGAGAGGATTTTCGGGCAGGGCGCTTGGCTGGGGCCCACAAGACCTTGCCGCTGCCCTGCCGAGTGCGAGTGACCAATCTGGAAAACGGCAAGGCGACCACCATTCGGGTCAATGACCGCGGCCCCTTCATCGCCAACCGCATCCTCGATGTGACGCCCGAGGTGGCCGAGCGGCTCGATTTCAAGAAGCAAGGATTGGTGAGAGTTCGCCTTGAAGTGCTGTCCGTGGGCGACGGCGAATTCCGGCGAAGCGCTTTCCAGGAGCGCCGCTTTTGGTTTTTCTAAGACGCGTTCCTTTTAAGATTTTCCCCCATCTCGACGTTTCCCTTTTCTATGAAGACCGCTGTTTCCCTCATGAGTGTTTTCCTGACGGCGCTGACCACGGCCTCGGCTGACTTTCGGGTCTTTCGCAGCGCGGAGGGCCAGGTCATGGAAGCGGAGGTCTTGGAAGTCACGGAGAAATCGACCACCATGCGCTTGCAGAACGGGCAGGAGTTCACCTTGCCTTTGGAGCGATTTTCCCCAGCGGATCAAGAGTTTCTGCGGGAGTGGAGCCCACCCGGTTTGGACGGGGAGCAGATCGAGAAATTGAATGAGGTCATTGGCCATCCCCTCTTCAGCGGGTCGAAAGCGCTCTGGGGGGAGTCGGCCGCGGAGATCGCACTGCGTCTGAAGTGGCCGCCAGAGTCCGAGACCAAATATTCCAGCAGCTTCCGCCGTTATCCGGGGCCCAAGGAACGTTTTCTGAGTTCACGGCTCTACTCGGCGGTGGTCTATGCCGGGGAGGACGGGCATCCGGATCGCTTCTCCCTGGTTTATGCGAACAAGGGGGATTTCTATGCCGCCGCCGGCAGCGGCGAGGATCACTTTGCGGCCGGCCAAGTGAGCGATGAAGCTGGTTCGCTCGAGGAAGCGATGGCTTCGGCCGAAGAGAGGATTGCCAAGCAGCTCAGTTCGATTCTGGCCGAGGGCGAGTCCCAACGCTTCGGAGAGGGCAGCACCCGGCGGACGGTGCGCCGCTGGGATTTCCAAGGGCATGCCTTTCTCTTGAGCCATGTGGAGCAGGAATACGTCGGTCTGACCATCGTCCCCACGGAGCAGGCCGATAGCAGTGGCCGCTCGGGCCTGACCAGCGACCAAGTTCTGCGTGCCCGCCTCGAAAGGAATGTCCTTCGGCAGGAGAATGGGGACGTCGTCTTGGCCAATATCCCCATGGTGGACCAGGGCCCGAAGGGCTATTGCGTGCCCGCGACCTTCGAGCGGGCCATGCGCTACATGGCCATTCCGGCTGACATGTATCTTTTAGCGCAAGCTGGGCAGAGCGATGCCGGAGGAGGGACGGTCACCAGCATTCTCGTGGATGCCGTGAAGTCGGAAGTCTCCAGCAAAGCGCGTCGCGTGCGGGACCTCGATTTGGAGAGGTTCAAGCTTTCCCTCATTGCTCGCTACATTGACAAAGGCGTTCCCATTCTTTGGCATATGGCAAGTTTGGATCGCTACAACCAAATCGCCAACGAACGCACCGTGGCTCGCGAGAGTATCAGTGATTGGTCGGCTTGGGCCGAAATGGTTTCCGCCGAGATGGAAGCCAATGTCGAGTCCGGAGACCTCCACCCAGAGACCAATTATCACATTTGCATGATTGTCGGCTACAATGCGGCCACGGAGGAGATCGCTGTGAGTGATTCTTGGGGGCCGCGCTATGAGCTGCGCTGGGTTCACTTGGGAGAGGCGGCCGCGGTTTCCATGGGGGGAGGGTATGTCATTGATTTGTGATGCCAAGCTGCCGGTTCCAGCAGGCGAGTGGTAGATTGCCGATTGCTGATTCCTAGCGGGCGGACGAGGGCCCCGATGCCTTTGGTATTAGGCAGCTCCTGCGGGCCGATCCCAGGTGGCGGCGGCTCTTTCAATGAGCTGCCCGACGTCCCGGCGACGCGCGATGGGCTTCGACCAGCGATTGGGAATTGTATCGATTCCGTGCAGGCAACCTGCCAGGGCTCCCGCGATGCAGGCGGTGGTGTCGGTATCGTCGCCCAGATTGACAGCCAAGAGAACGGCCTCGGTGTAGTCCGAGGCGCGGAGAGCGCACCAGAGGGCGGCCTCCAAGCTCGAGAGGACGTAGCCCGTGCTTTGGACCTGGTCTTGGGGCAGGTTGGTGAGGGCTTCCGGGTCGCGTAGGCGCTGGAAGTGATCGTACTCCGCCTTGAGCTCGGAGGGCGCGTGTTGGAGAAAGGCCATCCGAGTGTCCAGCAGGGCCTGAGGGAGTGAGGCCTGTCCTGTGAGCAGTTCTCGGAGCAGAAGGCAAAACCAGGCGCAGGCAGCGCGGCTGCGAGGATGCCGATGGGTGAGGGAACTGGCGAGGGAGGCGCTCTCGATCACGAGCTGGGGCGCTTCGCTCCAAAAGGCGAGCGCGATCGGGGCGATCCGCATGAGGGAGCCGTTGCCATTGCTCTGCTCATCCCTGGCTCCGGCTTGGTGGGCAGGCGTGCCCTCGGCGATTCGCTCGATGGCGCTGCGGGTCGTGGTCCCGATGTCAAAGGCCTGGCCGTGGGGACTCCAGTTGCCATAATGGGCCCATTTGACGAAGCGCTCTCCGAGGTTGCGAGGATCCAGGCTCTTGAAGGCGAGAAGGCTTTCGACCGTGGTCAGCAGGAGGCTGGAGTCGTCCGACCAGGTCCCCGGTGGCTGCCGATGGGTCCCGAAGCCGCGCATCTCGCGGACCGGGTCGGCCTCTCGTTTCGAGCGAGGCTCGAATTCGACCGGCACTCCCAGGGCATCGCCAATGACCGCCCCCCAGAGACAGCCGGAAATGCGAGAAGAGAGCACGGAGAGAGCCTAGGCAATTCCGAGGGCCCGTTCTAGCGGAAAGTGGAGGGATTCCACCGTTTGCCTGGAGTAAGGAAATGGAGTAAGGGTGTGAAAACCGTATTTATCGTCCGTCGATGAAGACCACCATTGATATCGATGAGAGCAAGCTGAGGAGCCTGATGGAACTGCGCGGCTTCAAAACGCGCAAGGAAGCGATCGATCACGCGCTGACCGAGGCGGAGCGGCAGGCCAAACTTGATTGGGTCTTCTCGGCGGATGAGGACGAGGACCTGGAGGAGCCGGTCATTGATCCCAACTATGATCTCAAGAAAATGCGGGAAATGGACAAGCCCAATTATCCCCCTGGGAAGAATTCTTGGGACTGAAAGGATGAGATATCTTTTGGATACCTCGGCATTGATCGATCTGGACCGCAAGAAGGGTGGTCTCAGACCGAAGATCCAGAATCAAGTTCGGGCAGGAGAGATCCTCACTTTTGGCATCGTCCGAGTGGAATTTCTTCGCGGTTTGGTCAACCCGCGTCGCCGTGAGAAGATCGCCACCCTTTTTGACATCATGTCAGAAATTCCAGCCACTTCGGCTCTCTGGCGCTTGGCGACCCAGCTCGCTTGGGACATGGATCGGAAAGGGCGTCCGATCCCTGCCACGGACATCAGCATCGCAGCGGCCGCTCTTTCCGCAGGGGTCCGCTTGGTCTCTCCCGATGCCCACTTTCGCGAGATTCCGGGCTTGGAAGTTCTCCCGGAATTGCCCCTATCCTAATACCAACCTCCAGAATACACTGGAAGAATGGAGGGGAGGTGTTGTGGGGAAGAGGCGCTGAAGCGCGGGGAAGGAAGAGCCGGTGTCTTTCGAGCCAGCCCTGGGTTGCTCCTCGGTTACGGTGCCTGCACCGCGCCCTCGTCGCGCCTTGGTCTGGCCCGAAATCCACTCGGCCAT
>JBCCJK010000065.1 GCA_039027815.1 Verrucomicrobiota bacterium | reverse complement strand
TGGAAGTGGATGGATTTTCTGGGTCGGTTGTTTAGGAGGTCTTGTGCTTTGCGATATTCTTCAGGTGAGGTTGGCAGGGCTGTCTTCTTTGGGAAGAAGTGTCGATAGAGGCCGATGGTGTTTTCGACCAATCCCTTTTCCCAAGCTCGATAAGGGCGACAGTAGTAAATCTCGGCTCCGGCTGCCCGACGCAAAGCGTCATATTCCATGAACTCGTTTCCGTTGTCCGTAGTGATGCTTTTCACGCGATAGGGTCGCAGGGCTGCTGAGATCGCATTCTGCACCGAGGATGCCTTTCGATCCGGAAGTCGAAGAACGATGGAGAAGAGAGTTTTTCGCTCCACGAGGGTGAGGACAGCGCCCGGGGATCCCGCCTTGCCCAGAAAGAGATCCATCTCCCAATGGCCGTAGCGGGAGCGCTTGTTGGCGCTGGTAGGGCGTTCATGGATCATGGGTCTGTTGTCGGGCAACCGAGAGCGTCTGCGCCACTGGTGACGACGAACACGAGGCCGCGTCCTGAGGAGAGGCTGCAAACCCATGCGGTATCCGGAGTAGGAGTGGATATATCGATAAATGGTTTTGGGAGTGATGGTGTGGCCGAAGGCGCGCGGGAAGAGCGAGGCGATCTGCTCGGGACTTAGGGTTAAAAGCAGTTGTTGCTTGATGAACTGAATCTGCTGCGTGCCCAACTTCGTTCGATGCTGGTTGGCCCGATGTCTTCTCGCCTGCGTTCGCTGGTGAGCCATATTGCAGCAGTAGCCAAAACCGCAGTAATTGCGCTTGATCTCGCGGCTGATGGTGGAGGGCGAGAACTCCAGGATTGAAGCGATTTCACGGATGGACTTCCCGGCTTTCTTCAGTTTGCCGAGTAGGCGACGGTCAGAATAGGTCAGTTGCTTGTAGTTGGAAGGCATTGAACAACAACGGTTTAAGTTAGCCGATGTTGCAGTTCGGATGTCAATGGGCATGAAATCCGTCTACGGGATCGATAAACTCTCCCTATTCCGATGAGAACCGCCCGTATCCTCGCCGATCAGAATCAGTCTTCTGCTGTCTATCATGTGATTTCCCGGGTGGTGGATCGTCAGTTTGTCCTGGGAGACGAGGAACGGGAGCAGTTCGTTCGCTTTATGCGGATGTATGCCCGCTTCTGTGGGGTGGAGATCCTCACGTACTGCGCGATGAGCAATCACTTCCACCTTTTGGTGGAAGTGCCTTCTTCGGAGGGGTTTACGCTCTCCGATGAGGAGATTCTGGAGCGCTGTGGCCATGTCTACAGCGACGCAGCTCTCCGGGAGATTCGTTGGAAGCTCAAGGAGTTGTGTCCTTCTCAGGGAGAACAGGCCCTAGCCGAGTATCGGGAATCCTTGCTCTACCGGATGAACAGTCTCTCCGAGTTTATGAAGACGCTGAAGCAGCGCTTCACGCAGTGGTTCAATAAGAAGCACGGGAGACGAGGAACGCTTTGGGAGGATCGCTTCAAGAGTGTCTTGGTGGAGAATAGGGAAGGAGCTACCGACGCCATGGCGGCTTACATTGATCTTAATCCCGTGCGAGCAGGGATGGTGGAGGATCCCAAGGATTACCGCTGGTGTGGGTATGGGGAGGCTCTTGGGAGTGGGAACGAGGAGGCGCTGCGTGGACTTGCTAGGGTAGTGGAAGCTCGGGGGGCTTCAGTTCGGGTTGATAGTTCGAGTTCGAGGGAAGAGAGGAAGCGGGAGGTTTTGGAGAGGAAAGGGCAGCTAAGGCGACATGAGTGGTTGTTGTGCCGAGTGCGCTATTTCACCGACGGGGTGGTGATTGGGAGCAAGGGCTTTGTGGATGGGTTCTTCGAGGCCAGAAGAGAAAAGTTCGGACCTAAGCGCAAGAGTGGGGCGCGCAAGATGCGCTACGGAGACTTCGGTGGGCTTTGCTCGCTTAGGGACTTGCAGGTGCAGGTGATTCGCAGCTAACGCTTGGCTAAAAAATGGTGCGCGATACTGGGTTCGAACCAGTGACCCCCACCGTGTCAAGGTGGTGCTCTACCACTGAGCTAACCGCGCATGCTGAGGCCACAGCCAGTCGGCAAGTAAGGGCTCGCGCCCGGTTTTTGCAACTGCTTTTTCCCGGCACAAGAACGCCCGGATGTCCCTCGCTGAGGGATCGATCCGGGCGTCTGGAAAACCTGAAGACAAACCGCAAGAAAGAAGACGGCTTCAGGGGTGTCCCTCTGCTAGGAGCATAGCGAGGGGGATCAAGGGGCCGTTAGCGCTTTTTCTTGGCCGCTTTCTTTTTGACGACCTTTTTCTTCACGGCTTTTTTCTTAGCTGCCTTTTTCTTCACGGCCTTCTTTTTGACCGCTTTCTTTTTGACCGCTTTCTTTTTGGCGGCCTTTTTCTTGGCGGCTTTTTTCTTCACCGCCTTCTTTTTGGCGACTTTCTTTTTGACGACCTTTTTCTTCACAGCTTTCTTCTTAGCCGCTTTTTTCACGGCCTTCTTTTTGACCGCCTTTTTTTTAGCTACTTTTTTCTTCGGCATGGTTGGTGACGTGTTGGTTTAGACTGGCACGGAGAGGTCCACTGCCATCATTTTCCGTTCCGCCCACGGTGTCCCATCACTCGAAAGGCGCGATGCGGATGGAAAACTCTCGTCGAGAGGCGATCGGGAGACGCGCGCGCTCTTGACTACGCGAACCATCCACGAACCAACTCTACCGACATTTGCCTGGAAGACTCTGCTTCTTTTGGCTGCTCTTCTTTGAGAAGGAGCGGTGGCTCTTCGGCCTGCACGAGAAGAATCTGGGCAAAAAACTGTTTGGCTTTGAGGTCCTCTTTGAGAAGCCAAGCGACGATGAGGGAGGGCGACTCCAGAAAGGGGCTGGGAGTCGACATCGTTGTGGCTCTGATTCAACGATATCAAGGATGAAGGACCAAAGGTTGTTCCAACAAGTTAAATACTTATTTGAATTTATGGTCAAGACTTATTTGACTTGACTTCACTTTCGCCTTTTCTGAGAGAGGCGAGTTGGTAGCACGTGCTGGTGGATCAGGCCCCCTAGGAGGTGACCGGGGGCAGAGCGGCCACGACGCCTTCTCGATCGATTCCACGAAGTTCGAAAATTCGTAGGACGGTGGCCTCGATCAAGTTGTTCGGGCAGGAGGCGCCCGCGGTGATGCCGACGACCATGGCTCGATCGAGTTGGTTAAACTTCTGGGAGTAGGCTTCGACTTCGGTCTGCTGCTCGAGATCGTAGTGAACGATCCGTTCGAAGGACTGGAGACAGGAGGCGCTGCGAATGAAGAAAGAGGGCAGTTCTTTTTCTCCGATTTCGACGAGATGGGTGGTGTTCGAGCTGTTGTAACCGCCGACCACTAGAAGAAGGTCCATTTTCTCCCGCAGCATTTCGTAGAGGGCGTCTTGGCGCTCTTGGGTGGCACCACAGATGGTGTCAAAGGATTGGTAGTGGTCTGCGATTTCTTCTTGGCCGTAGCGAGCCACGATGGCGTTTTTGACCCGGCGTTGGATCTCTTCGGTTTCCGATTCCAACATGGTGGTCTGGTTGGCGAGGCCCACTTTGACCAAGTGGACATCGGGATCGAAGCCGGGGGAGTAGGCTTCGGCGAATCGTGTGAGGAAGGCTTGTTTGTCTCCGCCGTTTCGGATGTAGTCGCAGACGAGGTCGCATTCTGCCAAGGTCAAGAGCACGAGGTAGTGTCCGGTGCCGTCTGTGCCCAGGGCGCGGGAGGCGGTGGCGAGGGTTTCCTCGTGGCCTTTTTTTCCGTGAATGATGGAGGTGTAGCCGCCCTTGGCGTTGTTTTTGACTCGCTTCCACACGCTCATGACGTCGCCACAAGTGGTGTCGATGACGTAGACTCCCCGCTCCTGGAGCTTGTTCATGAAGGGCATGGAGGTGCCGAAGGCGGGCACGATGACGACGTCTTCTTCTCCCAGGTCTTCATACTCCTGGGTGAGGTTTTCCCAGTCGAGGCTGGTGATGCCCATTTCGACTAGCTGGCGATTGACCTCGGGATTGTGAATGATTTCACCGATGAGGAAGATGCGATTGGTCGGGAAGACCCGCCGCGCGGCGTAGGAGAGGTCGATGGCGCGTTCGACCCCGTAGCAAAAGCCAAATTGCTTGGCCAGGCGCACGGTGGTGTTGCCAATGGCGAGCACGCCTCCGTGAGCCCGGATGCGCTCTACGATCGAGCTGCGATAGTGGTCCCGCACTTCGTCTTCCACCAAGGCCATGACATCCGGGCGGCGCACGTTGACGCGCTTCTTCAGCCGTTTCTTGGCTGGGATGATGGACGATTCAGGTGGTTGAGACATGGAAGGGGAGGGGGCGTCCTTGGTTACGAGGGGGACCGGAACCAGCGTTGCGGGGAAGCTTCGGGGGTCATAGCATGTTTTGGGCGCGTTTTCCAGCGGTGACTGCCTTTCCCGGCTATGCTTTGCTGCGCTTTTGCGGTAGGGCAGTTTTCGCTCGAGAGCCATGAATTGGAAAGACTTACGTTATCGATTGGAGTGGACGGGGGTGGCGAGTCTCCGCTTTGCCATTCCGAAGTTGCCGCGGGCTATGGCCTTGGGGCTGGCGCGGGGGTTGGGCCGCTTGGCTTACTGGATCGATGCGCGAGGTCGCCAAACGGCCTTGGAAAATCTGCGCGTGATTTTCGGCGATCGTTTTGACGAGAAAGAGCGCCGGGCTATCGCGCTCGAGAGCTTTCAAAACTTTGCCCGCAATGCCGTCGATCTTTTCTGGGCAGGGCATCTCACGCGGGACAATTACGAGCAATTTGTCGAGATCCAAACCGACCACATGGACGCAGTCGAAGAAGGGCGGGAGACGGGGGCCATCTGGGTCACACCGCATTACGGCAATTTTGAGTGGATCGCCTACATGATGGGCTTTCGTGACTTCCCCTTCATGATCATCGCGCAGGACTTCAAGAATCCTCATCTGACCCAGGTGATCAAGGAGTGCCGGGAGGGCAGCGGCCACGAAGTGATCGGCCAACGCCGCGCCATGATCAAACTCCTCAAGCATCTCAAAGGCCGGGGCCAAGCGGCCTTTTTGACCGACCTCACGGTCAAGCCCAGCCGGGCTGCCACCATCATTCGCTGCTTCGGTCGCCAAACCTGCGTCACCCTGCTGCACGCGGTCTTGGCCGAACGCAGTGGCCTGCGCGTCATTCCCGGCATGTGTTTTCCCCAAGCCGATGGCACCTACCGGATCGAGGGCTTTGCTCCGCTGGAATTCAGCGAGGGCGAGAGTCTCCAGCAAATCGCGCAGAGCTGCTGGGATGTCTTTGAGGCCAAGATCCTGGAGAACCCAGGGCCCTGGATTTGGATGTATAAGCATTGGCGCTATCTCCCGGCAGAAGCCGATCCGGCCACCTACCCGGCTTACGCCAACCGCAGTGCGCGCTTTGACGCCTTAGAAAAACAAATCGCGGAGAGCTGATTGCCCGGCTTTTTGAGCGACCCCGGCCCGAAGCCTTCTTCCTGGCGTCCGACCACCTTCTCTGCCCGCCCCAGCGCTGGGGTTTCAGGCTTCCTTCCAGGGGACCTTGGGCGTTTCTCCCGAGACGATGACCCGCTTGATGCCATCGCGGAAGTCGGGGACTGCGAAGTCCACCAGAAAGCCTACCTCGTAGCCGCCGAGGCGCAGGCTATTGATGAGCCGACGCTTGTCGGCAGCCCCGTGGCTGTCGTCACTTTGGCAATCGATCACGATGGAGTCTTCCACCACGAAGTCGACTTTCTGCTGCACATCGAGCAAGGCCCCTTTGTAAAAGACCTGGAGTGGTCGGTCCCGATCAAAGAACAATTCCCGCATCCGCAGCTCCTGCGCGAGAGCGGCCAGGTAAGCCTCTTGCGGCAGCCCGGGGCCCAACTCGCGATGGACCTCCATGCAAGCACTCATGACCGCATGGGGAAGTTCTTCTTGGTTGAAGGGGGACATCAGGGAGCGGAGGCCGCAGAGGAGGGCGCGGGGAGCGGGAGCACCGGGACGCGTTCCCCGTCTTCCGGGGAAAGGCGGGAACCGGTCGCCAAGAGCACGAGGTAAAGCGCCAAGACGAAGAGCAACAGACTCATTTCCAGCGCAGTGATCGACTGGTTTTCGCTCTCAGAAGCTGGCTCAAGAAACGGTTTCATGGCAGAAAGGCATCGGCCTCCCGCCACGATACAACGAGTGCGCCATCGGCAATCTTTGATTGAGGGAAACTTCTCCCAAGATTTGACAAGCCCACGCTGGACAAGCTCCCCCAAGCCATCGTTGGATAGAAGGTGCCCCTCGCGGAAATCGTCCATCACTTCGACCCCTTCGTTTTCCGCTTCAGCGAAACGGTGGGGCTCCGCTGGTATGGTTTGGCCTACCTGGGCGGCTTTCTCTTGGGCTTTGCCATTTTGAAGCGCCTTTGCGAGCGGGGTTTCTGCCAGCTCCAGCCCAAAAAAGTGGCCGACTTCATCACCTATGCCGCCATCTTCGGCGTGCTCTTGGGCGGGCGTCTCGGCTACATGCTCTTCTACAACTTGGACGGTCTGCGGGCCGATCCCCTGAGCTTCATCAAGGTCTGGGATGGGGGCATGGCCAGCCACGGCGGCATTCTCGGGCTTGTCTTTTTCACGCTCTATTACTCACGCAAGCACGGTCTTTCTTGGCGGAACCTGGGGGACAACCTGGTGTGCGTGGCGCCGCTTGGCATTCTGTTTGGTCGCTTGGCCAATTTCATCAATGGCGAACTCTATGGTCGCATCGCCCAAGGCGTGCCCTGGGCCATGAAGTTTCCCATGGCCCTGGAGCGCCGCCCTCCGGCCAGTGGGGTCGAGCCGGTCTTGGTGGAAGTGGCCGAGTTCAATGACGAACCGCTGCGGGCCTACGTCGAGAGCGGCAGCCAAATTCACAGCGGCATCCACGCGCTGGTGGCAGCTGGCCAAAAGGACCCGCGCGTCTTGGACCGACTGGGTGACTACCTGGCGCCCCGCCACCCCTCGCAGCTCTACGAAGGCCTGTTGGAGGGCGCGCTCCTCTTCGGCGTTCTCATGCTGGTGCGCTTTCGGTTTCCCAGGTTGCGCTATGGCATTTTGACCGGCCTCTTCTTTGTGCTCTACGCGCTCTTTCGCATCGTGGTGGAAAACTACCGAGAGCCCGACTTGGGGATTGCCTTGTGGTGGGGCCTCAGCCGGGGCCAATTTCTTTCCCTCTTCCTTCTTTTGATCGGGGTCGTCTTTCTGGTGACGGCCAGCCCAGCCGAGAAGAAAAGGCCCGCTTAGTCCAAGTCAGGCTCCTTTGCCTCCTTTGCGAAAGCGACCTTGCCAGACTCCCTGAATCTTATTAGAGTGTCTGAAATTCAATTTGGTCGAACTAATTAGCGCCTCTTCTCTTTCCTCGATTCTCGCCGCCCTGCCGGTGGAGACTCTCTTGGCTTCGCTCGGTGGCTTTGACTACGCCTTGCGCGAGTCCAGCCTGCCGGGGCAAGTGCTGGTGGGGCTGCTCCTGGTGCTATCCTGCTTCAGTTGGGCCGTCATGATCACCAAGTTCCGCGTCCTGGCCAAGCTGAAAGCGCGCAATGCCATCTTCCTGGACAAGTTCCGGGAGGCGGCCGCCCCTATGGACCTCTACGAGGACGAGGTGGATCCTCCCGAAACCCCGTTTTCCAGCGTCTACCAGGCTGGCTGTTCCGAGCTGGACTTCCACGCCCGCCGGGGGGAAGACCCCAAGGATCCGGCCCAGCCTTTCGAGATCGCCTACCGGGTGAACCCCGCGCAGACCGAAGCCATTCGCCATCGCATGGACCGGGCGGTGGGAGATCGCATCCTGGAGCTGGAATCGCAAATGACCGTGCTGGCGACCGCCGTGAGCGGCGCTCCTTTTCTTGGGCTTCTGGGAACGGTCTGGGGGGTGATGGACACCTTCGCCGGTGTCGCGGGCGTCGCGGGCGGCGCGAGCTTGCAGGTCATGGCCCCGGGGGTTTCGGCCGCCTTGGTCACGACCGTCATCGCTCTCCTGGTGGCCATTCCGGCTATGTTTGGCTACAACTACCTGGTGCGAAACATCCGGGTGGCGATCGCCTCCATGGAGCAATTTGCCGCGGAAATCTCCACCGCCTTTGAGCGGCGCTACACCGACTACCTCGACTCGCGGGAAAGCACCCCGCCCGCTCCCCGCCCCGCCGCCGCCGTCTTGCAACCAGCCCCGGAGCCCTCTCCCACTCCCCCCGACGAGACCCCTCCTCCCCCGGCCAAAGCGGAGAGCCCCGCCCCCGCCCCCCTGGGTCCCCCGCCTTTCACCAAAGCCCCCGTGGAACCGGCGCCCGCCCCAGCGCTAGAAGCAAGCAAGCCCGTGGAAGCGCCCGCAAAAAAGGAGCTCTCCTCCCCCCCCGCCGCTCAGGGCACCGCCCCGCCCCCGCCCCCCCCCCCGCCCCCCCCCCGCCGGGCGCCGCCACCCCGCCCCCCCCCCCCCGCCCC
>JBCCJK010000064.1 GCA_039027815.1 Verrucomicrobiota bacterium | reverse complement strand
GGGGAAGGGAGAGCCGGTGTCTTTCGAGCCAGCCCAGCGTTGCTCCTCGGTTACGGTGCCTGCACCGCGCCCTCGTCGCGCCTTGGTCTGGCCCGAAATCCACTCGGCCATTCTACCAGCCAATTCTGCAGCTTGGTATTACTTGGGCAAGCCTTGCAGGTAGTGGCGAACGACGGCCAGGGAGTCTGGATCGCTGTCGAGCCGCCAGTTGGGTTCGCCGTTTTTGCCGTCGCCGTGATTGTAGTAGATGAAGCCCGCCAGGCGCTCATCTTGTGCGAAGGCTTCCAGAAAGCTTTCCAGCCATTGCGCTTTGCGCGGTCCGTGGGCGCAGCCAATTTCGGCCAGCAGAAGGGGCTTGTTCCATTGGCTGATGGTCTCGATGCTGGTTTCAAAGATTTCCTGGTAGGATTGCCAGCGGTGCCAGCGGTCGAAGTGGTCGCCGAAGTTGTAGCCATCCAGGCCGAGGAGATCCACGAAGTCGTCGCCCGGGTAGTAGGGTTCGAGCTGCACGAGGGGCTGGTCGGTCCAGACCACATTGGGGGAGAAAAGGAAGCGGACGTTTTCGGCCCCGAATTCTCCCCGGACGATGCCGTGGACTCGCTTCCAGGCGGCCACGAACGCTTCGGGTTGTTGCCCCCACGAGAACCAGTCGCCATTCATTTCAAAGCCGAAGCGAAGGAGAACTTGGCCGCCATGAGCCAGGGCGGCCCGGGCCCAATCTCGCCAGAAGCCATCGAACTGCCCTCCATTGATTTCTTCAAGCAAGCTCTGTGATCGCTTGCCCCAGAGCGCGAGTTCTTGGCTGATGACGGGGATGGCGCCGAATTCCTGGCAGGTCTGGGCGGCCTCGCTCGGGAATCCCCGGCGGGGATGCAGGTCATTGAAAAAGAGGATGTAGTCCGGCTTGGCTCCCAAGGCTTGGATTTGCTCTGCGATGCCTTGGCGGAATTGATCGGTTCGCCAATGGATTTGGTAAAAGCCCCAGCGCTTCTCCGCTGGATCGGCCAAGGAGGAGAGCGGCAGGCAGCCAAGGAGACTGGTCAGCGCGAGCAAGAGGCAGGCTGGGAGAGTGTTCATGTCTCGGCCAAGCGACACAGGAGTTCGGCTCCTTCTTGCAGTTTGTCATTGGGAACGGTGTAACAGAGCCGGAAGTGGGTGTCCCATTCGCTGAAGACTTGGCCTGGTATGATGAGCAGGTTGTGGGCGATGGCTTTCTCCACGAAGCGGGTGCCGGTCTGGCCCTGGGGCGCTTTCGCCCAGAGGTAGAAAGCGCCGTCCGGGGGAGCGAGTTCGAAGCGCTCCTGAAGGATGCCCACCATGAGGTCCCGCTTGGCCCGGTAGTCGGCGATGGGCTGGGTCAGGTCGACCTGGGGGCAGGCGAGCGCGGCCGCTTGGGTGACCGAGGGCGCGCAGACGAAGCTGTATTGTTGCACCATGGTCATGGCACTCAGGATTTCCGGCGGCCCGCAGGCGTAGCCCAGGCGCCAGCCGGTCATGCCGTAGGCCTTGGAGTGGCCCATGAGGACGAGGGTGTCTTGGTAGATTTCCGCCATCGAGACCATTTCGGTGTAGGCGAAGTGGCGGTAGATCTCATCGCTGATCACTAGGAGCTGATGTTGGCCACAAACGTGGGCGATGGCTTCCAGTTCGCTCCGCGAAAGGATGCGTCCGGTGGGGTTGGCGGGCGAGTTGAGGAGGAGAAGTTTGGTCCGAGGCGTGATGGCGGCGGCCAGTTGCCTGGGGTCGATCCCGAATTCACTCCGGTAGGTGTCTAGATACACGGGCGTGCCTCCAAAAAGGCGCACGAGGTGTTTGTACATCACAAAGTAAGGATCGGGGATGAGGATTTCATCGCCCTTTTCCACCAGGGCCAGGAGAGCCAGAAAGAGGCCGCCGCTGACGCCTGAAGTCACGAGGAGCTCGTCCTGGCCCCAGCGGCGCCCGGTGAAGGCTTGTTCTTCGGCTAGCAGTTGCTCCCGGAGGGCGGCGTCTCCTTGGGTGGGCGTGTAGCTGTTGCGACCTGAGTCGATGGCGCCTTTAGCGGCTGCCTTGATGGCATCCGGCACATCGAAGTCCGGCTGGCCAATCGAGAGATTGATGGGGTTTTTGAGCGAGCGAGCCAGGTCGAAGACACGGCGGATGCCGGAGGCGTCGATGCGGAGAGTGCGTTGGGCAAGTCGGCTCATGGAAACAAGGAAGAGGCTGGCCGGCGGAGCGGTCCTTTTCTGAGAGCCGTTCCTTGGCCGCTGAAGGCTTGGCCGAAAAGGGGAAAGCCGTTCTCAGATCAAACCTTCGCCGTATTCCCAACCGCTTCGAACCGGGCCCTTCACGAATTCGTTCAAGCGCGAGTCGGAGAAGGTCATGCTTTGAGGATCGAATTCCACGGTGGTCTGGAAGCGATTGGCGAGCGTCCCCAAGAGCACCACTTCGGTCAGGGGTCCAGAGTAAGCGAACTTCGATCCACACTCCTGGATGTCACCTTTGACGGCCGCGATGATTTCTTTCACGGGGTTGCCAATGGCGCGAGGGACGGTCTGCGGCGGGAGGTTGTTTTGGAGTTCCCGCCAGTTGTTAAGGATCCGGGGACTGGTCGGGCGCATGCCTGGTGAGTAGAGGGTGTTTTTGTCACCAATCATGAGGCAGCCGCCTTCCTTGTTGGGTGCGAGGGGTCGCTTGGCTCCATTTCCGAGATCTTGCTCGGGGAGTCTCGGCAAGCGACCGCCCTCATACCAGAAGACTTTCACGGCCGGCCGGGCGGCGGTAGCGGGGAACTCGTAGACGTAAGTGGCCGAGTTTTTACCGGGCTTTTTCAGTCCGGCTTCCTGGCTGAAATCGAGTTCCGGGGCCATGTAGACGGAGGTGGGGTATCCGAGCCCCATGGCGTAGTAGGGGATTTCCAGGGTGTGGCAGCCGATGTCCCCCAGTCCTCCCGAGCCAAAGTCCCAGTGCCAACGCCAGTTCTTCGGGCAGAAGGTTTCGTGGTAGTCGACGACCGGGCCGGGCCCTAGCCAGAGGTCCCAGTCCAGGGTGCTGGGAATCGTTTGCGGCGGGAAGGTGACGCCGACGTTTTGGTTGTTGCGGGTGGTGCGATTGGTCCAAGCGTGGACTTCGGTGACTGTGCCGAGGAGGCCCGCTTCATACCACTCGCGGATTTTGCGCATGCCATCGAAGTTGTGGCCTTGGTTGCCCATGACGGTCTGAACCGGGAACTTTTCGGCCGCTTTGGCGAGGGTGCGGGCTTGCCAAAGGTTGTGGGTGAGGGGCTTTTGGGTTTGAACGGCGATGCCACGCTCCATGGCGGCGTAGGTAGCCACGAAGTGAGTGTGGTCCGGCGTGCTCACGATCACGAGATCGAGTTCTTTGTCATGCGCGTCGAACATCCGGCGAAAGTCCCGGTAGCGTTTGGCTTGGGGGAAGGCTTCGTAGCCGATTTGGCCGGTCACGTCATCCACCTCCGCGATGGCGATGACATTCTCGTTTTTGCAATCTCCGAAGGCCGTTTTGGCGATTCCCCCGGCACCGATGAGACCGATGTTGAGCTTCGATTTGGAAAACTGGCCAGCAGCTCCCACGTGGAAGAGGGGAAGGGAGCCACCGGTGAGAGCGGCTGTCTGGAGGAACTTTCGGCGGCTGAGGGTTTTCATAACGCTTGGAATGAGGAAGGGATTTTCGGATGGTCTGAGGAGCCGCTTGATAACCAGCGCGGCCCTAGCAAGTATACATAGGTAGCATAACGACGTGAGTCGCTCAAAACTTCCATGAAAAGCCTCTTCCTTGCCTGCTTGTTCCTGTTTCTCAGCTGGCCCAACTTGGTGGCCGCTCCCATCCAGGCGCTCATCATCGACGGGCAGAACAATCATCTGGTGTGGCCCAAGTCGACCATCATGATGAAGCAGTATTTGGAGGAGACCGGGCTCTTCGAGGTGACGATCAACCGGACCCGCTTCACTTGGCGGGGCGAGAAGCGGGAGGGCAAGTGGCTCCCTCTAGCGGGCATCCCAGGAACCAAGGATCTCCCGAAATCCAAGCCCGATCCGAGCTTCCTCCCCGACTTTGAAAACTACCAGGTGGTCATTTCCAATTTCGGAAACAATGCCGCCGATTGGCCCGAAGAAACCCAGAGAGCCTTCGAGGCCTATATCGAAGGGGGAGGCGGCTTTGTTTCCGTCCACGCGGCCGACAACAGCTTCGGCAAGTGGAAGACCTACAACGAAATCATCGGTGTGGGAGGCTGGGGTGGCCGCAAGGGCCATCTGCCTGGAGCCTATGTCTACTACACAGACGACGGTGAATTCGTGCGAGAGGAAGCGCCCGGAAAACGGGTCGGGGCCCACGGGCCGGGACACGAGTTTCCCATTACGGTGCGCGAGCCCACCCATCCCATCATGCGGGGTCTCCCCACGACTTGGCTGAGCAACAAAGACGAGTGCTACGCCGATCTCCGGGGCCCGGCGGAAAACCTCACCATTTTGGCCACCGGCAAAGACCAGACGGAAAAGGGGGCCTCCGAGAAACACGAACCGATGTTGATGGTCATTCACCACGGGGAGGGGCGCACTTTTCACACGACGCTCGGTCACGATAGCATCGCCTTCGAAGGCGTGGGATTCATCACGACCTTTTTGCGCGGGACGGAGTGGGCGGCCACCGGACAAGTGACGCTGCCGGTCCCGGATGATTTTCCCTCCGCGGAAAGCACTTCGACCCGCTCTTTCACGCTCAAGAAATAAGCTGCACCCAATCGTTATGAGTCAATTTCTCTTACAAGGTTTTTTAGCGGGCTATCTCAGCCTCGGGCTGATGGCTGGGGACCGCCCGAACTTCATTATTATCTTCAATGACGACCAAGGATACCAGGACTTAGGCTGCTATGGGGCTCCTGAAATCAAGACGCCACGCATTGATGAAATGGCGTCGGAAGGGATGCGTTTCACGGATTTCTATGTTCCCTCGCCCGTGTGCTCCTCCTCCCGCGCGGCCCTTTTGACGGGCAAGTATCCCGGGCGCGTCGGGATCAAAGGGGTCTTCTTCCCGAACCGAGGAAAGGGTGGCCTGGCGCCCGAGCACGTCACCTTGGCCGAGGCCTTGCAATCCGTGGGCTATGAGACGGCCGCCATTGGGAAATGGCATTTAGGCCATCATCCGGAGTTTCTCCCGACCAACCAAGGCTTCGGCTCTTATTTTGGTATTCCTTATAGCAATGACATGCATCCAGCGGTCGACATGGCCTACGCCGAAAACTGTTTTTTCCGGGAAGGGCAGAGCTTGGCCACCTTGGCGGAGGCCTTTGCGGGTCCTCTCACCAAAGGAAGCCCCCCTTCCCTCAAAAACATGGTCCCCCTCATGCGGAATCTGGAGTGCGTGGAGTTTCCGGCCGACCAGCGCACTCTCACCGAACGGTTTGTGGACGAGGGGATCGATTTCATCTCACAGAGCGTGGCCGCAGAGCGCCCCTTCTTTTTGTATTTGGCCAATTCCATGCCGCATACCCCGCTCTTTGTTTCCAAGCCTTTCCAAGGGGTGAGTGAGCGGGGTTTGTATGGCGATGTCATTGAGGAGATCGATTTTCACACGGGCCGGCTGCTCGATCATTTGACGAAGGTGGGCGCGGAGGAGAACACGCTGGTCGTTTTCTCTTCCGACAATGGCCCTTGGCTGGTGCAGAAAAAAAACGGCGGCTCTGCTCTGCCGCTTTTTGAGGGCAAGCATACGTCCTTTGAAGGAGGGGTGCGCGTTCCGGCGATTTTCAGATGGCCGGGCGTGATTCCGCCGGGGGCGGTCGAGACGGAAATGGCTTCGACGATCGACTTGCTGCCGACCTTCGCGCGGCTGGCAGGTGCGCCTTTGCCGGAAGGGGGGGTCGATGGGAAAGACATCGCCCCGCTCTTGCGAGGAGAGCCCGGAGCCGTCACGCCGCATGACTATCTCTTCTTCCTCCAGCGGGGACAAGCCGTCCGCTCTGGCCCTTGGAAATACCACGCCGTTCGCTTCTACAGTCCGCTCCACAAAAATCGCCCGACCGGCCCCGCGCTCTACCACTTAGAGAGAGATTTGGGAGAAACCACCAACGTGCTGGAAGAGCATCCCGAAGTGGCCGAGCGTTTGGCCAAGGCCCTGGCCGAGCATTTGGAGAGCCTGAAAAGGTAGCTGGGAGCTTGGTATTAGGGAAGCTCCTTCACCCGGGGGTCGCGGAAGAGGATGGTGCCTTGGGCGCCGCTGTGGACTTGGAGGGAGAAGAAGCCCCGGGGAAAGCGGTCTTCTTGATCCACCCAGTGGGCGGCGGGAAGGCCATTGACCCAAGTCTTCATGACCTGCCCTTGGGCCTGGATGGTGATGCGATTCCATTCGTCTCGCCGAATGGCCCCGCGCGCCTCTTCGTGCGCTTGCAGCCAAAGCGGGTAGAGGTAGCCTCCGCAGCTCTGCCCAAAAATGCCGCCCGACCAGCCTCGAGGGCGTTCTTTGGCCTCTTCCATCTCGGCTTGGGGGCCGAAAACGACCTGCCTCCCTTTTTTGTCCTGGCGCGTCTGAGACCGGAACTGGATCCCGGTGTTGCCATTGACAAGCCATTTGACCTCGCAGCTAAAGACGAAATTCTGGAAGTCCGCCCGCTCAGTCGAGAGATAGGTGCTGGGCGAATCGGGCACGCAGGTCCCGAGTATGCCCTCCGGGGTGGCTTCAAAGGTGCCGTCCCCTCCGTAGGCCACCCACCCGCTGAGATCCTTGCCATTGAAGAGCGACTGGAAGCCTTCCCCTTCCCAAGCGGGCTCCGGATCGGTATTCAAGAGCATCTCTTCAGGCAGGGGCGCGTTGGGTTGGCTCTTGTATTGCTCATACCAGTCGGCCTGGGAGGCGGCCAATTCTCCCGCCAAGCTGGGCGTGGCAAGAAGTAGGGAGAGAAGAAGAGAGAGGAGGGCTTTCATAGGAGACGGTTGGTTGGGGTGGTTCATCGCTCGACCCGAGCGCCCCCGCCGCTGACCAGCTTTTCCACCTCGGAGAGGCTGGCCATGCTGGTATCGCCCGGGGTGGTCATGGCGAGCGCGCCGTGCACGCAGCCATAGCTCACGGCTTGGTGGGGATCATTGAAGGTCAGGAAACCGTAGGCCAGTCCACTGGCAAAGCTATCGCCTCCGCCCACGCGATCGAGGATTTCGAGAGCGTCTTCGCCCTGGAATTTGCGAACCGGGTCATAGAATTGGCCAGCATGCCAAAGGAGCGCGCTCCATTCATTGAGGGTGGCCGTTTTGGCGTGGCGCAAGGTGGTGGCGACCACTTGGAAATTGGGAAATTCGGCCACGGCCGCCGCAATCATGTTGCGGAAGGATTCTTCCTCGAGTTGACCAGGTTCGGGGCCCAAGCCCTCCACCTCGAAGCCAAGGCAAGCGGTGAAATCCTCCTCATTGCCAATCATGACATCCACGTAGGGCGCAATCGCTCGATTGACCTCGCGGCACTTGCCCTGGCCCCCAAAGTCTTTCCAGAGGGAGGGACGGTAATTGAGGTCATAGCTCACGATCGTGTCGTGTTGTTTGGCGACCTGGACCGCCTCCAGCACCACCTCGGGCGTGCTTCCGGAAAGCGCCGCATAAATCCCGCCGGTGTGGAACCAGCGGACGCCGAGCGTGCCGAAGAGGTGTTCCCAATTGACCTCCCCAGGCTGGAGTTGGCTGGCGGCCGTGTGGCCGCGGTCGGGCGTCCCCTTCGCGCCGCGAATCCCGTAGCCGCGTTCGGTAAAGTTCAGGCCATTGCGCACTGAGCGACCCAAACCATCATACTCCCTCCATTGAATGAAAGTGGTGTCCACGCCCCCTTGCAGGATGAAATCCTCAATCAGCCGTCCAATGGGATTGTCTGCCAAGGCGGTCACGATGGCCGTCCGCAAGCCAAAACAGCGGCGCAGTCCGCGGGCCACATTGTATTCCCCGCCTCCTTCCCAAGCCTGGAATTGACGAGCGGTCTGGACGCGGCCCTCGCCGGGATCGAGGCGAAGCATCACCTCCCCAAGCGAGAGGCAGTCGTAACGACAGAGGGAAGGGTCTTTGATCGGAAGGGACATCGGCAGAAAGGGAAAGCAGATCCTGTGATCGCAAAATCCTCCCAGAGCGAGGAAAAAGACGCGCGGCAGCAGGAAATTCTCCCGGATTGGGATCGATTCCGAAGCTTCGGGCAAAGGGCGAACTCTCTAAATTACTGAAAATTTCAGATATTTAAGATACAGTTAAAATTATGGTGCTTTTTCGATGCTCGGAAATTGTAAAAATCGTGTTTTTGCTGGCGGTGGGGGCAGGAGTTTCAGGCTGCCAGAGCGTCCAGAATTACCGAGCCGAGGTCAGCGAGCCACCCCCGTTTGCTTGGTCGGCCAGGGTGTTCTCCGCGGTGGAAAGCCGAGAGAGCCAGCGGGATAGCGAGTATGGCTCGGCCGTGGAGGACGAGTGGAAGCTCCCGCTAGCGGTCATGGGCCAGGAGAGCACTCCGGAGAAATCGCCCAAACCAAGGCTGTATCGAATGACCCGCGAGCCCAAGCCGCTAGCGATCAGCGAGAAGCCAGCGCCCCCCGTTACCAAGCCGTCCCCCAAGCCGAGGCGCAGCTTCCTCACGAGAGAAGATTACGATCTCTCCTCGATCCGCTGATAATCGTTTTATACCAAGCTGGAGAATTGGCTGGTAGAATGGCCGAGTGGATTTCGGGCCAGACCAAGGTGCGACGAGGGCGCGGTGCCTGCACCGTAACCGAGGAGCAACGCAGGGCTGGCTCGAAAGACACCGGCTCTCCCTTCCCCGCGCTTCAGCGCCTCTTCCCCACAACACCTTCCCTCCATTCTACCAGTGAATTCTGGAGCTTGGTATTACTGCCTCAGAAAGCCAACGACTCATTGACGACACAAGCAAATGATGGCGCTTGCG
>JBCCJK010000063.1 GCA_039027815.1 Verrucomicrobiota bacterium | reverse complement strand
GGGGAAGGAAGAGCCGGTGTCTTTCGAGCCAGCGCTGCGTTGCTCCTCGGTTACGGTGCCTGCACCGCGCCCTCGTCGCGCCTTGGTCTGGCCCGAAATCCACTCGGCCATTCTACCAGCCAATTCTGCAGCTTGGTATAAGGAAAAGAGAGGGACGGCGGCGGGTCCCCTACCCGAGCCAAAAACTGAAGTAGAGGTAGACCCCGACCACCAAGCCCAGCACCAGGACGGTGGCCCAGAGGTCTCGCTGGTCCCAGCTTTCGCGGATGGCTCGTTTGTCGCTCGCGGAGAGGCCGCCCCAGGTCAGGCCGTCGGTCTGGGATTTCAAGGGCGGAGGGCTGAGATAGGACAAGCCGATGATGAGGCTGGTGCTCAGGAGCAGGAGGACGCCCGAGTAGTAGAGAAAGCTGAAGGAGGCGATGTCCGCCAAAAGGCCCGTTTCGATCCCTCGGGACGCCACCCAGGCCTCAATGGCCAGCTTGCCCATCCCGAGGAAGAAGCCCACCAGCAGTCCCCAGAGGGCGCCGGTGGCATTGATGCGCCGCCAAAAAAGCCCGAGCAGGAAGACGGCGGTGATGGGCGGGGCGAGGTAGCCCTGCACGTTTTGGAGGTATTTGTAAATGCCGCCCCCGGCCATGGCTTTCATGATGGGGATCCAGATGAGGCCGGCTCCCACCACCACGGCCGTGGCCCAGCGCCCCACGCGGACATACTCCGCTTCCAGCCGACCGGGCCGGAGCTTTTGGTAGATATCGATCGTGAAGAGGGTGGCGCAACTGTTGAAGAGCGAGGCCAGGGAACTCATGAGCGCGGACATGAGCCCGGCCACCACCAAGCCCCGCAAGCCCACCGGCAGAAGATTCGAGACCATGGTGGCGAAGACTTGGTCCCCATCGATGTCCAATGCGCTCCCCTCCTTGAGGGGGATGTCCAGCAGGCCCTTTTGATGAAGCGCCAGGCCGATGACTCCCGGGATGAGGAAGATGAAAACCGGCCAGACCTTGAGGAACCCGCCCCAGAGCGCGCCGCGCCGGGCGTCGCTCAGGCTCTTGGCGGCCAGCGTTCGCTGCACGATGTATTGGTCCGTGCACCAATACCAGATGCCGACCACGGGGGAGGCGATCAGGATGCCGAGCCAGGGGAAGTTGTCATTTTGCCACCAGGGGATGGTCTGGCCCGCGGCGTCCTGGCCAGTCAGTGGTCGCCAGAGGGCGTAGTCGTCCCTGCGCTCGGAGGCCAGCTCCACGAGCGCGCTCCAGCCTCCCAGGGCTTGCAGGCCAAAGAGGGTGATGAAGACCGAGCCCAGCAGGAGCACGACGGTTTGCGCCACCTCGGTGTAGAGAACGGCCCGCAGCCCGCCGAAGATGGTGTAGACGCCGGTCAGGATGACGGTGGTGAAAGCGCCCACCCAGAAGGCATTGTCCGGCGAGCCGAATGCGTCCGGGAGCAAGGCCTTGAAGACAATAGCCCCGGCGTAGACGGTGACCGACACTTTCGTGAAGACGTAGGCAATCAGACTGACGAGGGAGAGCACCCATCGGGTCTGCGAATTGAAGCGCTTTTCCAGGAATTGCGGCATGGTGTAGACGCCGCTCTGGTAGTAGAAGGGCACGAAGACCCAGCCCAGCAAGACCATGATCCAGGCGTGCAGTTCCCAGTGGGCCATGGCCAGCCCGCTCTCCGCGCCATTGCCGGCCAGGCCCACGATGTGTTCGGAGCCGATATTGGAAGCGAAGAGAGAGGCGCCGACCACGAACCAGCCCGCGTGGCGACCGGCCAGAAAGTAGTCGGCCGTGGTTTTTTGCTGGCGCGAGGCCCACTTCACGATCCAGAGGAGACCGGCGAAGTAGAGGGCGACCAGTGCCCAGTCGAGACCTTGCATGGGCGTCTAGGCGTCGGAGAGGAAGTCGTCCAGGTAAAGCTCGTGGTATTTCACGGCCTCCACCCCGACGGCGGCCGCCGTCCCCAGGATGCTCTCTTCGGTGGCCGCGCGCGAGACTTGGGCGGCCGGGCGGGCCAGGCCGAGGATGATTTGACCGTAGCTGCGAGCCCCGCCGATGTGGTGGAGGAGCTTGAAGGCCATGTGCCCGGAATCGAGATTCGGGAAGACGAGGACGTCCGCTTTCCCGGCCACGGGGCCGCGGACCGTCTTGCGCTCGGCCGCTTCGGGGATGAGGGCCACGTCCACCTGCATCTCGCCATCGATTTCCATTTCCAGGTGCTGGGAGCGAATCCGTTCTTTCGCGATGGCGGTGGCGGCCCGCACGGTCTCGGTCCCGAGGGTGTGGGCGCTGCCTTTGGTCGAGAAGCTGAGCATGGCGACGCGCGCGGGACGCCCCTGGTGGTGGCGAAAGAGCTTGCCGGCCTCGACCGCGATCATGGCCAGCTCATTGGAATTCGGCTCGGGGATGACGCCGGTGTCCGCCAAGAAGAGGACATTGTCCTCGCCAAAGTGGGGCAGCCCCAAGCCGGCCAGCACGGTGCAGCCTGCGATGCGGGGGCAGTCCGGCAAGGGCTTCATGATGTGGAGCAAGGCCCGCATGATGGCGGCCGGGAAGCTCTGGTTCCCACCGATGAGGCCGTCCGCCTGGCCATACTGCACCATCATGGCGGCGAAGTAGTGGGGATTGGTCATGATGCGGCGGGCGTCGGTGACCTTCATTTGGCGGTAGCGCTCCATTTTCTCGAAGCGACGGCAGAAGAGTTCCAAGTCCTCGGAGCGCTCCGGGTTGATGACATTGATGAACTCCATCGAGATGTCTTCCCGAGCGGCGAACTCTTGGATCTTTCCTCGGTTGCCGATCAGGATGGGCACGGCGATTTCGCGGCGCACCATTTCCCGAGCCACCCGCAGGACCCGGAGGTCGTGCCCCTCGGTGAAAACGATCCGCTTAGGATGGCGCTGCAGCTTGTCGAAGAGCCTCTGCGTGAAGGGGTCCGGTTCGGAAAAGGAGAATTCTTTCGGCATGGGGGAGACAGCACAGTATGAACAGAAAATCCTGTTTGAGAAGCACCAATCCGATAGAGAAGGTGAGGCCGTGACGCCCCCGGCCGATTACCACCTGCACACTCCGCTCTGTCGCCACGCGGAGGGCAGCCCCGAACAAATGGTGGCGGCGGCCCGGGCGGCGGGCTTGGTCGAGATGGGCATTTCCGACCACAGTCCGATGCGGGAAGCCTTCGACGATTGGCGCATGGATTGGGCTGAGTTCCCTGCTTACTGCGAGTGGGTCGAGCGGGCGCGGGCTGCGGGCGGGGCCAGCCTGCCGGTCCGGCTCGGGCTGGAGGTGGATTACTTGGAGGGTGGGGAGGCCTGGATCGAGGAGCTGGCGGCGGCGGCCGAGTTTGATTACCTCATCGGCAGTGTCCATTACCTCGACGAGAGCTGGGCGGTGGATGATCCGCGCTTGGTCGATCGGATCGGGGCCTTGGGAGTGGAGGAAACTTGGGATCGCTACTGGGCTTTGTTCACGAAGGCCATTCGCTCGGGCTTCTTTGATTTTGTCGGGCATCCCGATCTGGTGAAGAAGTTCGGGCACTGGCCGACGGGCGACTTGCGGCGCTACTATGAACCGGCCATCGAGGCCCTGGTGGAGGGGCAGGTGGCTTTTGAGATCAACACTGCCGGTTGGCACAAGGACTGTGCCGAGGCCTACCCGGCGCGGGGCTTTTTGGAGCTGGCGGCTGAGGCGGGTGTCGGGCTGGTCATTAGCTCGGATGCCCACCGGCCCGGGGAGGTGGCCCGGGATTTCGATCGAGCGAGGCGGCTGGCCGCGGAGTGTGGCTTTCAGGAAACGCTTCGTTTTGAGAGGCGGGCAGGGAGGGCGGTGCCGTTATGAAGGTCTTGGGGGTTCCGAGGAGCGGTCGACGCATCGAACTGCGCCGAGCGCTTGTGATGGGCATCTGCAATCTGACCGAAGACTCTCTTTCGGGCGATGGCACGCTCGATTTGGAGGTGGCGGCCGCTCAGGTCAGCGAGATGCTGCGGCAGGGCGCGGACCTCATTGACGTGGGGGCGGAGAGCGCCCGCACCAATCGCCAAGCCATCGCGAGCGAGGAAGAAGCGGAGCGTCTCCTGGCTTTCTGGGCGCAGTGGGAAGCCATTTTGGCGAAGGCAGGACCGCGCGATGACAAGCAGCTCTGGCCGCCCCTTCTTTCGTGGAACACCTGGAGGCCGGAGGTGGTGGAGAAGGTTCTGCCAGTCGGAGGAGAGATTCTCAATGACATGAGCGCCCTGCCTGATTCGCGCAACGCCGTGGCCTGCCAAGCGGCCGGGGCGGCCCTTTTGGTGATGCACAACCGGGGCCAGGTCAAGGTGGCCAACCAGGAGCAGGTCTACCCGGACATTTGGGAAGAGCTGGAGGGCTTTTTCGCCGAGAAAGTGGCCCTGGCCGAGTCGGTCGGATTGGCCCGCGAGCGGCTCATCCTGGACCCGGGAATCGATTTCGCGAAGCAGAAGGAAGACAACCTCGCCATCCTGCGCTCTGCTGGTCGACTGAATCAATTTGGCTGCGCGGTCTTGCTGCCGATTTCGCGCAAAACCGTCATTGGCGAGGTCTTGGGAATCGGGAAGGCCCAGGCCCGAGACGCTGGCACGCTCGCTTGCTTGATGGCCGGCCTGGACGAGGGGGCGGATATTTTTCGAGTGCACGCAGTCGCCCAAGCCGCCGAGGCCGTGCGGCTGTGGGACGCTCTTCAATAAAAAAGGGACGGCCGCGAGGCCGCCCCTTTTTTTGGCGCGTGCAAGAAGAAAGAGCAGGTGCTCCTTACCCGGCGTCGGGAAGGATCACGGCGTCGATGACGTGGATGACACCGTTGGAGGCTTTCACGTCGGTCGCCACCACCTTGGCTTGGTCCACCATGACCCCGTCATCGACTGTCACCGTAATGGTTTGCCCCTCCAGAAGGGTGGGGGCTTCCATCGCTTTGACGTCGGCTGCCATCACTTTGGCGGGGACGACGTGGTAGAGGAGGATGTTGGTGAGCTGTTCTTTGTTCTCTGGTTTGAGAAGCGTTTCCAAGGTGCCCTCGGGAAGCGCTGCGAAAGCTTCGTTGGTGGGCGCGAAGACGGTGAAGGGGCCTTCGCCTTGGAGTGCTTCCACCAGCCCGGCGGCTTTCACGGCGGCCACCAGCGTGGTGAAGGATTCATTGGCGGCGGCCACTCCCACGATGTCTTTTTCAGCGGGCTTGGCTTCGTGGCCTCCCGCGAGGCTGGTGGAGGCGAGGGCGCCGGTGGTCAGTAGGACGATTGCGAGTTTTTTCATTGGTCTGTTCGTGGTTTTGTGATGGTATCGGAAACGACACCATGGGAGGATACGAGCTTCTGTCCGAAGGAGTTCCATCGCTCGACCTCGGCAAAAAACTTTCGCATCCGGCCCAGGCAGAAGGCCGTTTACGCCTTGCGGTTGCACCCCCGATGGGGGGCTTTTTGGCCACCTTGGAGCGGGTGTCAGGTCGCTCAAAAAAAGCCCGAAAATTTTTTTAGAACGCCCTCCGGTGCGCTCAGAACTTGCGCCCTGAGGGGGTCTACGGTCTGATGGCGCGACCATGAGAATCCTCTCCGGCATCCAGGCTTCCGGCCGGCCCCACATTGGCAACTACTTCGGGATGATGCAGCCGGCGATCGAGCTGCAAGAGGAGGGGGAGGCCTTCTACTTCATCGCCGATTACCACGCCCTGACCTCCTCGCCCGAGCCGGCCAGCCTGAGGGAGAATGTGCGGGAAGCGGCCCTCGATTTTCTGGCCTGCGGGCTCGATCCCGAGAAAGCCATCTTTTTTCGCCAATCCGATGTCCCGGAGGTCCATGAGCTGGCTTGGATCTTGAGCACGGTTTGCCCCATGGGACTCTTGGAGCGCTGTCACTCCTACAAAGACAAGATCGCCAAAGGCCTTTCTCCCTCTCACGGGCTCTTTGCCTACCCCGTCCTGATGGCGTCCGACATTTTGATTTATGACAGTCATTTGGTCCCGGTCGGCAAGGATCAAAAGCAACACGTCGAGGTGACGCGCGACCTGGCGCTCAAGATCAATGATCGCTATGGGGAGGGTACCTTGGTGGTACCGGAGGAGCGGATCCGGGAAGCGACCGCCGTGGTGCCCGGGCTGGACGGCCAGAAGATGAGCAAAAGCTACCGCAATGCCCTCCCCATCTTCGGGCCAGAGAAGGCGCAGAGGAAGCTGGTCATGCGCCTCCAGACCGATTCCACTCCGGTGGAGGAACCCAAACCGACGAAAGGTTCCGTCATCCTGGCGCTCTATGCCTTGTTCGCGAGCGAGGGGGAGGTGCAGCAGATGGAGGAGGATTTCGCCAAGGGTGGAGTCGGCTATGGGGACTTCAAGAAGCGACTCTGGGAGGCCTACTGGGAGCATTTTGCTCCCATGCGGGCCCGGCGGGCGGAGCTGGAAAAGGAGAGCGCTTACATCGAGTCGGTTTTGAGAGCCGGGGCCGAGAGGGCTCGGGCGGAGGCGGCTCGGGTTTTGGATCGGGTCCGCCGAGCGGTTGGCTTGGCATGAGTCAGCCTATTTTCCCACTTTTTTTCCCACTTTGAAAGGGACTTGCGACCCCTCCGAAGCCGCTTTAATTCTTAAAAGAGCGGTTCCATGTCGGAGCCGGACCTGTAAGTCAACGAGAAGGAGTTTAGATGTTTGGCAAAGAGAATCGGAAGCCGGGTGGGCCGGATCTTCTGCACTCGGAGAAGATCGTAACCGAGCGAAAAGTCTTCTTCTTGGATCTCAAGGAGAACGATCGCGGCCAGTTCGTGAAAATCACCGAAGACGTCCGCGGGCATCGCGATACCATTTTGGTGCCAGCGGAGTATCTCGATGATTTTATTGAGGCCCTCCAGCGAATCGCAGAAGAGAGCGATAACCTCTCAGAAGAGGACTAAAGGCCCCCTTCCCGCTTTCCTTTCAGGAGCTGACTGAGGGGAGCTGATTGAGGACCCAAGCCAGCACCAGGACCTGCGGCACCGTCAACAAGGGGAGCAAGAGCGCGAGCCGCCAACGCCCCGTCGCTTCCCGCAGGACCATCAGCTCGGTGTAATCGGTGGCGGCCCCAGCCATGAGAAAGGTGAAGCCATTTCCCGGTGCCTGGGCCCGGTGAAAGAGGTCGGCCGCCAAGGGGCTGGAGCCTTCCGAACAAACCTCGATCAAGGTGGCCGCCACCAGAGTGAGCCCCAGGCCGAGAAGGGAGGGCCCCAACCAAGTCTGATAGCTTTCTGCACTCCACCCCCCGCGCAGGGCCGCGGCCAGGATGGCTCCCAAAAAGAGCCACCGCAGAATCATCCGTGATTCCTGGCAGCCTTCCCAAAGCGCCCGGCCCGCTCCTCGCCAACTGGGCCGGATTTGACGAAACGCCGCCCGGGCCGCCCGCGCCCAGTGAAAGTCCTCCGGCAAAGCCACCCGGTGGGGATGGGGAGCGACCTTTCCTTTGGCAACCAGAACTTCCACCAGGCAACCCGTCACGATCGCCACGGCGGCCGAGAGCAGCACCACCACCATCGTCCACTGCCAACCGAGCAGGGCCCAGAGCACGAGGGTGGTCGAGAGCGAGTTCCACGGGCTGGCGATGAGAAAGGCGAAGGTCTGCCCAAGGCTGGCCCCGCGCTCGTAGAGCTTGGCCGCCACCAGCAGGATTCCGTGGTTGCAGAGATCCAGCAAGAGGCCGGCCGCGGTGGCGCGCAGAATCCCAGCTAGGCCTCCCGAGCGTCCAAGAAGGCCGACCACCAGTTCCCGAGGGACGTGCCGCAGCAGCGTGAGAGCCAAGATTCCCATGAGCAGGCCCCACCACATCTGGTTGAGCAGCTCATGGATTGCGCGAAGGAAGTCGCCCCAAAAAGGCACCCCGCTCAAGGGTTCAGAGGCGGTTCGGTGTAGGAGGTAGCCCAGGAGGCAGAGGCTGAGCGAGCCCCAGAATAGCCAGTCGATCTTCGGTCCCGGCGCGCAGCAAGCGTCGGGAGATGGGGAGGAGGAGGGAGGCTCTTCCTTGGGCTGACAACAACTCACCGGGGGGGAGTCTCGGGTTCTTTCCCAAGGAGCGCAATGGCAGCTTGGTCTTATACCAACCACCAGAATTCACTGGTAGAATGGAGGGGAGGTGTTGTGGGGAAGAGGCGCTGAAGCGCGAGGAAGGGAGAGCCGGTGTCTTTCGAGCCAGCCCTGCGTTGCTCCTCGGTTACGGTGCCTGCACCGCGCCCTCGTCGCGCCTTGGTCTGGCCCGAAATCCACTCGGCCATTCTACCAGCCAATTCTACAGCTTGGTATTAGTCCTCAAGCTTGCTTTCGGGCGCTCCTTGCAGGGTGACGAGTTCCAAAAGCGGCGAATCAAAGACGGCTCCTGGGGCGATCATGGGTTCCTCCCATGGGGGCCGACCCGCGTAGCGCTCCTCCAAGATTTGTCGGACCATGGCGTCGGCTACGTTGTAGGTCCGGAGAGGTTTCCATTGGCCGATGGCCACGCCTAGGGTCCGTCGATACATTTTCCAGACCAGTTCGGAGCAGTAGAGCGAGTCGTCTTCTTTCAAAAACTGGAGGTCGTAGCTTTTGCCCTCCCAGGCGGAGGCCAGTTCCCGCCACTTTTGTCGGACCGCGTCCGTGATCCGCGTTTCGGCGTGGCGGAGTCGCTTGACCGCGAAGAGGCCGTCCCGTCCTTGGGCGATCCAGTCTTCGATGGAGGTCCAGCAGACTCGTTGGCCCGCTTCGAAGACCGCTAGTTTCCCTTGGTGGTTCAGGAGAATGCCGACGTGCGACCAAAGGGAGCCGGTGGCTCGCTGGATGGGTTCGCTCTGGGCGGAGTTCGAGACCTGGAAGATCAAGTCTCCTTCTTGAAGCAGCTCCCGTTGATTCGCCCAAGCCAGAGATGGCAGATGCGAGAGGGGCAGCAGGAGGGCGAGCAAGCGACGCATGGGAAGAGGTGAGGCGCATTTCGCGTTCCAAGAGAAGCGTTTCGGGCGGAGGAATTGCCTTTTTAGAGAGGTTCTATTTCTCGGCGGTGGTCCGACGCTCTAATACCAAGCTCCAGAATTCACTGGTAGAATGGAGGGAGGTGTTGTGGGGAAGAGGCGCTGAAGCGCGGGGAAGGAAGAGCCGGTGTCTTTCGAGCCAGCCCAGCGTTGCTCCTCGGTTACGGTGCCTGCACCGCGCCCTCGTCGCGCCTTGGTCTGGCCCGAAATCCACTCGGCCATTCTACCAGCCAATTCTGCAGCTTG
>JBCCJK010000062.1 GCA_039027815.1 Verrucomicrobiota bacterium | reverse complement strand
GCGGGGAAGGGAGAGCCGGAGTCTTTCGAGCCAGCCCAGCGTTGCTCGTCGGTTACGGTGCCTGCACCGCGCCCTCGTCGCGCCTTGGTCTGGCCCGAAATCCACTCGGCCATTCTACCAGCCAATTCTGCAGCTTGGTATCAGTGGTTTGCTCTCATTCGATAGGTTTTAGTGCTTTTGCAATGACACTTGCGATGAGTCCCATCCCAGTCCCAATGGGCACAACGATGAATACCGAAAGCGCTGTCCAGCTAAGCCCCATGCCAACCGCCGTGCCCAGATCAGCGACCGACTGAATATTTCCAGATAGGGCACCGATTAGAATAAAGAGAAGAGGAGCGCCGAGGAACGGAGAAAAGAATCCGAGAATCATCCATTGCTGAGCCTTCGGCCGCGGTAGCATCAGGCTGAAGGTAAGCCAAACGCACCCCGATACGATTGCTCCAGGAAGGCTCATCCATTGCAAGAAGCCACTGATTTCAGTTCCAAACATCCCCGGCAATGTAAAGAATCCGACAATCGCAGCTGCGGTCGTGATCGCGATGTGTCTTGGCAAGCGACGAATCATTTCTTAGTGATTCCAAAAGTTCTAATTAGATAGAAGTCTTCCACGATGAAAATGGTTGATAGCCGCTCAAAGCGACAACCAAAACGAGAACCATAGGAAGAATGTTGAAGCTTGAGCTACACGAGGCGGCAAGCTGGTCGGCTCCTTGGAAGTAGGGCTCTTTCTGGTAGGTGCCCGCCGTCACCAGATAGGCTCCGGAGTCGGATAACTGATGCACCGGAGCATGCGGCCAATTCATAGGACAGACCTATGCTCCTTTCCGTTCCGAACAACCGTGAGATTCGTGGAGTGCGTGCGGCTTGCCGCCGTTTTAGGTGGCGGCGGGGCTTGCCTCGCGGGGGTGGAGTGGGTTTTCTGGGATTGGGTGGGATCGCTTGTTGGGGGTGGGTGGCTGGCCCCGGCAAGCCGGGGCTCCCCAAAGCGGTGGCAAGCAACCGCACTCCAGGGGCTTTCTACCAACTTCGGATATCGAGATCAGAGACATGCTGGAAATGTTGGTCTCGGGTGATGAGGGGGAGTCGGTGTTGTCGAGTCAGCGCGGCGATCCAAAGGTCGTTAGCGGGGATGAGCGTGCCTGCCTTTTTGAGTTCACAGCGAAGAGCGGCGTAGAAGAGAGTGGTTTGTCGATTGGCGCTTATACCAACCCAAAGAATTAGCTGGCAGAATGGAAGATTGTTGTGGTGGGAAAAGGCGCTGAAGCGCAAGGGGGGTAGAGCCGGTGCCTTTCAAGCCAGCCCGGTGTTTCTCCTCCGTTGCAGTGCTTGCACTGCGCCGTCGTCGTGCCTTGGTCTGGCCCGAAATTCACGCGGCCCTTCTACCAGCTATTTCTGTGGCTTGGTATTAGGACGTCGGCTCCTTTGAGAAAGGCTTCCAGCCAAGTTTCCAGTTCGTCGCGTTTTCGGGAACCAGCCATGCCGTAGGTGAACTCTCCCAGAGTGATGAGCGTGACGGCGAGTCGAGGGGCGCGGGAGAGGAGTTTCCGGATTTCACGGTCTCCGGAGACGAGCGCGGAGAGAGCATTCGTGTCCAGGATCATGACCACATGGAGTCGTCGATCTCGCGGAAGTGGTCCTCAGAGAGGGCCTTTTCCAAATCGCTGGCAGCTGAAGAAGAGACCTTGGGCAGGCTCTCCAGCCATTTTCCGACGCTTGAGGGCAGGGCCTCTTCGCGCTCCAGGCGTTCTTCGAGTCCTCGCTCAATGTAGCGGGCCAAGGGCTCGCCTTGCAGGGCAGCTCTCGCTTTGGCCCGGCGGAGGAGATCGTCGCGCAAATTCAAGGTGGTTTTCACGAGCCATCTTTACGGTTAGACCGTTTTTCGGTCAACGCCCGTAGGCCACGACGCTGGCCTTGCCGAGTTCTCCGTTGGGAGCGATCGCTCGCACGCTGATGACGTTGGGGAGGGGGCGGCCGCTTTGCGGTGTGAAGCCCCATTCCCTTTGCTTGCCAGGGACGAGGCTGATGTGGTGCCAGGCTTTGCCGTAGCGGGCTTGGACGAGCCACCAGCGGACGTTGCCGTCTTGCGCACCCCAGCGAACGCGCAGCCAACCGCCATTTTGTATCTTGGCTTCGAGGGCGGGTTGGGGAGCGTTGCCTCCCGGGAGCCAGCGGCTTTCGGGCACGAGGGCGGGCTGGCGGTAGGTGCTGGCAAGGCGATCATTGATGCCGCCCTTGTTGCTTTGGAGCGGGGTGAAGCTCCAGTGGATGTGGCCGGTGGAGGGCTTTTTGACGAGCTTGCGGCTGTAGTCGATCTGGTTGGTGATTTCGCTGGCCGGGCGGCCGGGGTCTTCGCTGCTCTGGATGCGGGAGGTGGCGATGCCGGGCCAGAGGTGGCGGTTTTTGCGATTTTGGTCTTCCCACCATTCTAAGAGGACGGGGAAGCTTTGTTTGGCGGGGCGGATGCGCCAGTAGAGCTGGGGGCTGAGGTAGTCGAGCCAGCCGTTTTGGAGCCATTTTCGGGAGTCGGCGTAGAGGTGGTCGTAGGCGTCGAGGGAGGCTTCGATGCTGCGGGGGACGCCAGGTCGCCAGATGCCGAAGGGGCTGATGCCGACTTTGACCCAGGGTTTGGCCCGTTTCACGCGGCCATACATTTGCTGGACGAAGAGGTTCACGTTGTCTCGGCGCCAGTCGTTGCGGTCGCCCCGCCCATATTGGCGGTAGGTGGCGTCGTCGGGGAAGGCTCCTACGGGAGCCCCGCTGGGATAAGGGTAGAAGTAGTCATCGATGTGAATGCCATCGATGTCATAGCGCCGCGTGACGTCTTCGATGACCCGCAGCGCCCGTTCGCGGACGAAGGGTTCGCCCGGGTCGAGCCAAAGGTGTTTTCCGTAGCGCCGGAGGTGCTGGGGGTGGGTTTGGCTGATGTGCTGGGAGGAGACGGATTGGCTGGGGGAGGCGATGGCGCGGAAGGGGTTGAACCAGGCGTGGAGTTCGAGCCCGCGCTTGTGCGCTTCTTCGACCGCGAAGGCGAGGGGGTCGTAGCCGGGCGAGCGGCCCATCTGTCCAGTCAGCCAGTGGGACCAGGGCTCGAGGGAGGACCGGTAGAGGGCATCCCCATTGGGCCGGACTTGCAGGATGAGGGCATTCAAGCGGAGGGCTTGGGCGCGATCAAATAGCCGAAGTAACTCTGCCTTTTGGGCGGCGGCGCTCAGCCCGCGCCGGGAGGGCCAGTCAATATTGTGGACGGTGGCAATCCAGGCCGCGCGAAATTCCCGCAAGGGTTCGGGCGGCTTTTCTCGGGAGGGGGCATACTCTTGGGCCACGGCTTGGCCAGGCCAGAGGAGGAGGGGTAGGAGGAGAAGGGTTCGCATGGGGCGGGGCCATTTGTTAAGGGCGCTCGGCCCTCTTGCCAAGGCGAGGAGCGGGGATTTCCGGGTCTGTCTTTTCCCCTTGCATTGGCCTTCTTCCCGCTTCTTTTACGCATCCAGCTCGGGACGTCCCGGGTATTGGTCTACACGACCTTTTTTTTGAAAAATCGATGTCTGAAATTTCAAAATTGACCCTGCCTGCCATCCCGGAGGATGCGCCTTTCAATCGAGAGCAACGCGATTGGCTCACCCGCTATCTTTCCGGTGTGATCGCCCAAGTGAATGGCGCGCTCGAGGGGGCGAAGGCACCCACGGCCGCTGGCTCGACCGCTGACGCACCGCTCCCGGTGACGGTCCTTTGGGGATCCCAGACGGGCAACGCGGAGGGGCTGGCTTCCAAATTCGCCAAGGTGGCCCCCCGGCATGGGATCGCTCCGACGGTCTTCGACATCGGGCAGTATCCGCGGGAAAACCTGGAGAAAGAGCGGCACTTGGTGGTGATCACAAGCACCTATGGCGATGGCGAGCCGCCTGACAATTCCATCGAGTTCTATGATTGGTTGCATTCCGAGGAGGCTCCGAAGCTGGCCAACACCAAGTTTTCGGTCATGGCCTTGGGCGACACCAGCTACCCGGATTTCTGCAAGACGGGCACCGATTACGACAAGCGCTTTGAGGAGCTCGGCGGGGAACGATTTTACAATGTGGTCCAGGCGGATGTCGATTTCGACGATGACTATGACAGCTGGTCGAGCGGCGTCTTCACGGTTTTGCAGGAACTGGCCCCCCGGGGGGCGGCCGTGGTGGCCGACCCGTCGGTGGTGGAAGAGCCCAGGGTTTGGGATAAGAAAAATCCCTTCTCCTCGAACGTGTTGCGGAACTTCGACCTCAACAAGGCAGGAGCTTTCAAAGAGACCCGTCACGTAGAACTTTCCCTAGCCGGCTCTGGGCTGGAGTATGAGGTGGGGGATGCCTTGGGGCTGTTTCCGCAAAACTGCGCCGAGACCGTAGAAGAGATTCTGGCCAACCTGCCCTTCAACACCAAGGATGAGGTGGAGGCGCACAATGGAGAGTTCGTCCCTTTGAAGGAGGCGCTCCTCCGCTTGTATGACATTCGGACACTCAATAAAAAATTCCTCGAAAAGTGGTCGGAACGAGCCGGGTCGCCCTACCTCCGTTCTCTGGTGCAAGCTGGGACCAAGGAGGAGATTGATGACTTTTGCTGGGGGCGGGAGCTGATCGATCTGGTCTTGGAGTATCCGGCCGACTTCAAGAATGGCGATGAGTTTGTCAGCCTTCTGCGCAAGCTCCAACCGAGGCTTTACTCGATCGCGAGCAGCCTGAAAGCTCACCCAGATGAGGTGCATCTAACCGTGGCCTCGGTTCGCTACGAAGCCCACGGTCGGTCCCGGAAAGGGGTGGCGTCTTGTTTCCTGGCGGACCAGTGTCCGGAGGGGGCTTCCGCACCGGTTTTCATCCACCGGAACAAGGCTTTTCGTGTCCCTGAGGATCCTTCGGCCCCCATGATCATGGTGGGGCCTGGGACGGGCATCGCGCCTTTCCGCGCCTTCTTGGAAGAGCGGGCCGCCACAGGGGCTCCTGGCAAGAATTGGCTTTTCTTCGGCAATCCGCACGCCGAGACGGACTTTCTCTATGAGGAGGACCTGACCAAATACCAGAAAGAGGGCTATCTCCACCGGCTCGACACGGCCTTTTCTCGCGACCAAGCCGAGAAAATCTACGTCCAAGACCGCATTCGCGAGGCGGGGGCGGAACTTTGGCAATGGCTGGAGGAGGGCGGCTACTTCTATGTCTGCGGCGATGCCAGCCGCATGGCCAAGGATGTGGATCAAGCGCTCCATGCAGTCATCGTCGAATATGGCGGGAAGACCGAAGAGGAAGCCAAGGCCTATGTCGGTGTCTTGAAAAAAGAGAAGCGCTACGCCAGGGACGTTTATTGAAGCTAGCCCTTTTTGGAGAAGCTTGCTATCGAAGCGCTAAAATGGCTCGATTCTTGCAACTCGTAGCGCATTCACCTGATCTATGGACCTGAAAAGAAAGGCATTTTATAGTAATCAGTCACGGAACTTATGAAACTGATCTTCAACATCTTGACGGGCGTTCTTTTAGCGCTCGTCCCGGTTAAGGCTGCGACCATTACGGGAACATTTTCTGCCCAAGTGGAAGAAGATGAGATCGACGCCTTCTCCGGCGCAGTCGACCAAGCATTTTTTAACGTCCAGGGAGACGACGACGCCTTCACTGTCTATTCCTTGGTGGATTTTCCGACGACCAGCATTTCCTTGCCGAGCGGCGCTCAGGTGGTCGGCCTCAGTCTCAGTCTGACGCAAAGCAATGCCTTTTTCTCGTCGGACGGGGGTTTGGAATTTTTTCTAGCGAGCGATACCCGCGCGATCGATCTTTCTGATTCAGCGCGTTATCAAACAAACAATCCCCCGGGTAACCTGGGCGGAGACGTAGTGGGCACCAGTTTTGGCACTCTCCTTTCCCTTGGGACCGGAGCCTACGCCGAAGCGAACACCGGAGATACGGACATCTTCAGCTTGACTGTCTCTTCTTCGGTCGAGGCCTTCATTCTTTCCCAAATCGGAGCAGGCGATCTTTTGCGAGTCATCGCCACCCCTGCTGATCTTGGCGTGCAAGCTACCTACAGTGGAGCCAACAGTCAACTCGATCCGCCATCACCCCCCGTCCTCACTTTGACGATCGTTCCAGAGCCTTCCGTGGCATTGTTAAGCCTTTTTGGGCTACTCATCGCGGCACGTCGCCGACGCTAGCTTGCTTCGTTTTTGGGGGTCCACCTTATACCAACCGACCGGATAAACTGGAAGAACGGTAGTATAGAGGGAGACTAGGAAAGGCGCTGAGGCGCAGAGGAGAGAGGGCCGGTGCCTTTCGGATCAGTCCTTCGTTCCTCCTCGGTTGTGGCGCCCGCACCACGCCCTCGTCGTGCCTTGGTCTGATCCGAAATTCACGCGGCCGTTCTACCAGTTTATCCGGCAGCTTGGTATCAGTCAGAGCTGCTGGCATCGGGGACACCAGCAGGTGGTTCGCTGGGCGATGGTGTCTCGGAGGAGTTCGCTGCCACAACGCGGGCAGTGGCCGCCCGCTTTCCAGCGATGATTGAAGAGCATTTCATCCGGGAGGTCGCCCCAGGTGGGGGCGATGATTTCCATGGCGGTCTCGGCCACCTGCTTCAAGGCTTGAAAGAGGCGGTTCCTTTGAGCGGGCGAGAGTTCGGCCGCTGCCAAGGCGGGGTGGAGGCGGCTTTGCCAGAGGATTTCGTCCGCCATCCAGTTGCCCACCCCCGGGTAGGCCTCTTGTTTTAGGAGCACGCCTTTGAGAGGGGAACGGGGGAAGCGCGCCAGCAGGCTTTCGTGATGGGCGAGGTCAAAACGTGTCTCCAAGACGCCCGGGGGGAGGGACTGCCAGAAATCCGGGACGTCCTTCGATCGGAAAAAACGAAGCGAGCCAAAAAGTCGCGGGTCGCGAAAGACGAGCGCTCGCTTGGCTTGGTAGAGCACCAGGTGATCGTGCTTTTCCGGCAGGTATCCTTTCGGGCCTACCAAGAGTTCGCCTGTCATCCCGAGGTGGACCCGTAACCACGATCCGCCGGTGAAGCCGAAGAGCATTTGCTTCCCGTGGTGGTGGGAGGCGTTCAAGGTGCGGCGCTCCAGGAGCGCGAGGGTTTCGGCCGCTTGGGGAAGATCACGAAAGACGCGCTTTTCCGGGTGGCAGTGGACCCGAGTCAGGCGGGCGCCTAGTCCGGGGTTCCATTGGCGGCGGTAGTAGTCGACTTCAGCCAGCTCCGGCATGCCGCCTTTTACGACCCGAACCGGGGGATTGCTACGGGTCGGAGAGCGCTTCGACTTGAGCCAGGGCTCCTTGGGGTCCCGAGGGTTTCTAATAAAGGGACGGACACTTTGTAAAAGCCTTAGTCCAAAGCCCTCCCTTATCGGTCGGCCTTTTCTCCGTTCCAGAGGAAGTTGAGGGTGTCGTCGGTGTAATGGGTGAACTGCGGGCCTTCCATGCGTGTCAGGTTGCCATCGGCGTCATAGGTGGGGGCGCTGTTCTGGTGAGGACTAGGGAAGTCGATTTCGCTGTAAAGGTTGAGCGCTGTTGATGTGTAGTTTGTTGTGGAAGAGGGCCCCGCGCCTGCGGGCCTCCTTGAGTAGCTTTTGCGGTTGCCGATTTCGTCGTAGGTGTAGTCCCAGTCGGTGAGGTTGCTGCCGGGGGTGTTGTAGTTGGGGTCGGCTTGGAAGTCTGGGGCGGTGACCTTTCCTTTCTCGTTGTAGCCGTATTTGAGCACGCCGTCGCTGAGGCCGGGCATGCTGCCGTCGTATTCGATGCCGAGTCTATGTCCGAGTTGGCTAATCTGGCGAGGTCAGCTAGTCCGCACGCTTAAAAGAGTCAACATTTGTTGACTGACCCCAAGATTGAAAATCAAGACGCGACCCCTAAAACATGGACCGAAGAAGCAAGAAATCACAATCATTGCTATTACGCCACATCCGTAACAAGTGGCATCAACCAAAGATAGTTTACGGGGTGGTATAAACCAAGATCCCTTAGGGTTTAAAATAAAATTTACTATAAGCCACTAGCAAAAACTCTAATGACTTCAGAAAGCTTTATTTTTTCCTTTTTCTTCACTGCATTCTCAGGCATAAAGTATTGAACAATATCACAATGCACTTTTAGCTCCAAGTCAGCATTAGTTTGAAGTGTGTGATAAATGATTTCAAAGAGGATTTTTTCAAAGAAACGATATTCTCTCGAATCCTTCTCTAAATCTCCAGCTTTAATAACTATTTCTTCGATATATTGCTTGGGGCTAAACTTGTATGAATCGACGTCAGGAAATCCACTCTGCAGGTCATCTAGCTGGTTAAAAGCAATTATCATCTTCTTAAGCTGACCATTCAAATCATGATCCCCCCCCTGCTCCAGAAGTAACCACAAGCAAACCAGCCCAAATCATTACACATACCCATATGGCTTTCATTTTTTAAAATCCTTGTAAGACTGCTCGATATTAAACATAAGACCATTCTTGCCTCTTTGCTTCTGCACAGGCCCCAAAACTTCATGATCTATTGAATCGTAACCATCTTCTACAAAATCACCATTGTGATTTGGCCCTTGCTCAAAAGCAGGACTCTCAATCATTATTAAGCATTTCTTCCAACAACATACCTTGGCAGGTTTGATCGGTGTGCGCAAGATAGCCAACGTAATGATAGGTGAAATGTTGCCACATATGACCAAAATATGCTTTTGCTACATGAACCTATCTCAAATTAATTAAGTGATATTAGATAGTAGTATGGGCGTGAAAACTGCTTTTATGGGAGGCATGGAAGTCACTGATGCTCAATGGGATAGGATACGCCATCATTTTCCGGAAGAAAGCGAGAAGAAGAGCAAACCGGGCCCAAAACCCGTGCCTGCCCGCAAGATTTTGGAGGCGGTGGTGTGGATCTTGAAGACGGGAGCGCAGTGGCACATGCTCCCGCAGAGCTTTCCTAACTACAAGACGGTGCATCGTAGATTCCAACGCTGGTGCGACAGCGAAGTATTGCGGAATATCTTTAAGGACTTGGCCAATGAAGCGCGAGAACGAGATGCCGAAGGCTACGATGAAGCCTACATCGACGGTATGTTCGTCCCAGCTCGATTGGGAGGTGAGGAAGTGGGCTTCGGCTACAAGGGCAAAGGAACCAAGATCATGGCGATCGTGGATCGCGAGGGACTTCCGACAGCGATTGCTGCGGCTTCCAATGAACACCACGAAGTAAAGCTCGTGCAGTTGACCTTGGATCTCTCGGTGGTAGAGGTGAGCCCCGAACGCCTCATTGGAG
>JBCCJK010000061.1 GCA_039027815.1 Verrucomicrobiota bacterium | reverse complement strand
TGGCCGAGTGGATTTCGGGCCAGACCAAGGCGCGACGAGGGCGCGGTGCAGGCACCGTAACCGAGGAGCAACGCAGGGCTGGCTCGAAAGACACCGGCTCTCCCTTCCCCGCGCTTCAGCGCCTCTTCCCCACAACACCTCACCTCCATTCTTCCAGTGAATTCTGGAGGTTGGTATAAAACAACTTGCTGCGGCCCGATTTCTCGACTTCTCAAAATCGACTATAACCAAAAGGCTTGAAAAGCGGGCAGCCCTACGGGCGCCCCCTTTCGGTAGATGCCTTCTTTTGTCTAATTAATTTTCGACCGCCAGCCAGTTTTTGCTCCGACTTTGCGGAGCGGCACGTAGTCCGGTTGTCCTTTGAACTAAAAGATAAACCTAAACCCAACGACACATCATGGAAAACATGGAAAACTTCTTCACCTACCAAAGCTACCAGTGGGATATCATTTCCCATATTCTGGTCTTTGGTGTGGGTGCCACTTTGGCCGGCTTGGTCTACTTCATCATTACCGCTAGGGAAGTGGCTCCAAAATACCGAATGAGCAACTATCTCTCCGCCGTGGTTATGGTTTCCGCGGCCATCATTCTTTTCAACCAGCAGCAAAGCTGGGACCGCGCTTTCACCTATGACGGAGAAGTTTGGTCTACCGCCTACTCACAAGGGGAGACCGGCACCACCTTCTCCAATGGATATCGCTACCTAAACTGGTCGATCGATGTGCCCATGCTCCTTCTTCAGATCCTATTTGTTGTTCCAGTCGCAGCAGGGAAATTCAAGAGTCTGGCCGTCGGTTTCGGACTTTCGGGCCTTGCGATGGTGGTGTTTAGCTATATTGCACAAGTCTTTGAGTATGGTTTCAATCCCGAAGCGCCCGACAGCGGTGCGGTCGGACTTTTCTGGGTCTTCTATATTTTGGGATGGATTGCCTACCTCATTGTCCTTTGGATCTTCTTCAAAGGAGTCATGCCCCTCACCAGGAGTCTTTCTACCAAGGCAGCCGGTGTCATGAAAGGCATCGCGATTCTCTTTCTCATCTCGTGGACCATTTATGGCATTGTGATCGCCATTCCCGCCTTCGCCTGGAACCCGAGCGGTTCGGTGTGGCGTCAAGTGCTCTTCACGATTGTGGACGTAACGTCGAAAGTCGTTTACGGAGCCATGCTCAGCTACGTCTGCATGCTTCGCTCGGCAGAAGACGGCTATCAGCCCGCGGTGGAGTCCATGGGCGGCGGCTCAGCCAAAGTCTAAAGACTCTCCACTCGAGACAGTCATGAATTGGATCAAACCAGGACAGGAAGGGCTCTTCCTGTCCTGGTTTTTCTTTGCCCTCGGCGGACTGGCCGCCCTGGTGTTTTCTCTTCACAGCGGCCTTCCCTGGCTCCCTTTCCTCATCTCTTTGCCCTTGATCGGGATGGCCCACGGGGCCGGGGACTGGATCATCCTCAAACCCGTCTCCCCCGCTCAAAAGATGGGATATTTTCTCGCCTACTCGGCCATCGCCTTTGGCATTTTGGCGCTCGCTTGGTTCTTCCCGACCCTTGCTCTTTGCGGTTTTCTCCTCCTTACGATTCTCCACTTTGGGTCAGCCGATGAGCGGGACCTTCAGCGCTTCGCTCCCGATGGCCGCCGGACCGGTGGCGGCATCTGGCGCATAGGGCTCTTCTTCTCTCTCACTCTGGCTCTTCACCCCACCGCCATCGCCACTCTCGGGCAAGAAGCCCTCGCCTTCCTCCGACCCGCTTCCGGAGTGACCTTTGCGGTTGGAGAAATTCAAGGCCTCGGCCAAGCGGGCGGCCTTGTTTTCGCTTGCCTTTGGGCCATCGCCCTCTTTCTCAGCATGGTCCGCCAAACGACCCAACGCGCCCTCGTGGAACTGGGCGAAGGTCTCTTGTTGCTACTGGTTGTCATCGCTCTTCACCCCCTCTTCTCGGTTGGGCTTTATTTTCTGACTTGGCACGCTTTTCGCCACACCGTCGAACTCGCAAAGCGGGAAATCCCCTCTCCAAACTCGAAGCTTCCTCTCTGGCAAAGTCTCTTTCGTGTTCACCGCGCCAGCCTCCCTTTCCTTCTCCCCGTGATTTTTTGTGTGGCTCTAGTGGTAGCGTGGCGGGGAAGCCTAGCCAACCCTTTCGATTGGACGGCCGTCTTGCTCTTGAGCTTCCTGGTTTTGACTCTTCCGCACCACTTCCTGGTGGAACGTTGGTGGAAAACCCAAGCTCGCCTCGCCCCTGCCTCCGCTCCGGAGGCTCGCCAAGCCCTCGCTGCTCGACCCGCCTTGGCGCGGGATCCCAAACACTCTCCGCTTTCGATTCCTGCTGAGTCGTAAGTGAAAATTCCCCCGTGATATTGAACCCAACCCAGAACCTATGATCACCCAGTCCATTCTTTCCGCTCTCCAAGATTTCGCCCAGGAGAGCTTCCCCGTTTCTTCCGATGCCTCCAACCTGCGGGACCAATTATTGGAGAGCGAGGCCTTTCTCCATTTTCTGAGGTCGGTTCAGGAAAATGACATTTACAGTCCGGAACTGAACACAGAATTCCAAGCCGCTGGTTTCCTCGAGGCTCTGGCCCCCGTTCGTCAGCTCCGCTGCGCCTTCAGTCTCCCTCTCAGTGCTTTCGGAAGCGCGGTCACCAAGGCCATCCAGCCCCTCTCCTCCCAAAACGCTGAGCACTGGGAAAGCTGGAGCAAGCGGTTTTCTGAAACGCCCCTCGGGGAAAGCAAGCTGCTGCCATGGCTGAAGTCCGGCTCCCAGGGCGAATTCTTGCAGGAGTGGGAGGATCGTTTGGTCGCAAACAATCCCCATGCTATCTACCCCACTTCTCCCTACCGTTCGGGATCGGGTCACGTGGTGGCCACCCCGGACCACCAGCGGGTGGAAGCCGTCATGACCTCGCAGACCTACACCAGCATCGAGGTCGTGGAGGGGGTGCTGTCGCCTGAGCAAAAGCTCTTGGCCGAAATCTACCAGCCCCACGACCGCTGCGTGGCCCTGGTTGACACCAACGTGGAAGAACACTTCGGCTCTGAGATCGAAGCCTATTTCGAAGCCAATCACATCCCTCTCAAAAAGCTGGTCTATCGCGCGATGGAGGTCGACAAGGGGATCCATACCGTCGAGCGCATGCTGGGGGACTTCAAGGAGCTGGGCGTTTCCCGGAATGAACCAGTCCTCTTGGTGGGCGGCGGTGTGTTGGCGGACACCGGTGGTTTGGCCTGCGCGCTTTACCACCGCAGCACGCCTTACGTCATGCTCTCGACCTCGATCGTGGCCGGAATCGACGCCGGGCCTTCTCCTCGGACTTGCTGTGATGGCTTCGGTTACAAAAACCTCTTTGGGGCTTACCAGGCACCCCTTCTTTCCATCACCGATCGCTACTTCTTCCGCACCTTGCGAGAAGGCTGGCTTCGCCACGGTATCGCCGAAATCATCAAGATGGCCTGCGTGAAAGACTTTGCCCTCTTCGAAGCCTTGGAAGAGGTGGGACCTCGTCTCATCACCACCCGCTTCGGGACCCTCGACGTCGAGCCCGACGACCCGATCCACCAACAGTCCCGCCACATTCTCGGCTTGGCCATCCAGAGCTACGTCGAATCAGAATACGACAACCTCTACGAAACCCACCAATGCCGTCCTCACGCCTTCGGCCACACCTGGTCTCCCGGTTTTGAGATCCCGGCTGGCATGCTCCACGGCCACGCCATCTCGGTGGGGATGGGCTACAACAGCTACCTCAGTCATCTCCAAGGCTGGATTTCTCGGGAGCAACTCGACCGCATCCTCAAGCTGATCGGGACCTTTGAGTTGAGCCTCTACCACCCCATCCTCGAACAAAAGTCCCTCATCTGGGAGGCCCAGCTCAAGATGGAACAGAAGCGAGGCGGTCACTTGGTCGCCCCCATGCCGAAGGGCGAACTGGGCCAATGCGGTTACTTGGCTTCTCTCTCCCGCGAGGATCTCTACCAAACCCTCGACGACTACGGGAAACTCTGCAGCGAACTGCCCCATGGCGGCCTCGGCACCGAAGTCCACTGTCACGAAGTCGGCCTGGAACACCCCGGCACCGTGGGAGACGGCGACCCCATCCCCGCCGCCGCTTGAAGCCCGGGCCGACACTCTCAGGGCACGATGTGGTCCTGCCGCTTTATCAAACTGGTTGGAACACGCGGGCGGTATTGGAGGGCTTGACCTTCTGGTATCGCCCGCGCCGTCTCTTCCTCCTGACCCCGGGCGAGCAAGTGGCCGCCATCGAAAAGAAGGCGGGCCAGTGGTCGACCTCGCCCATCGTCTGCTTGGCGGAGGAATCTCTCTTCGAACCCCGCTACGGCCTCAGCAAAGGTGACCTCGCGGAACCACTTCGCCTAGCCGGTTCACTCTACACACCCGGCTGGTTCTTCCAACAACTGCTCAAGATGGGAGCCGGGACCTTCCTCGAGGATTTGAGTGAGGACTACCTCGTCTGGGACGCCGATCTTTTGCCGGTGGCGCCTTGGCCGCTTTTTGTGGAAGGCGTTCCCGCCTTCGCCCTGCTGCAACATCGCAGCGGGGGAAACCCGGCCATTGTCGCCAAATGGGCCGAATGGATTCGCCAATTCCTCTCCATTGCCCCCATCGAAGAGCCAGAAGGAACCTTCGTGCCCCATCATCTGTGGTTCCACCAAGACCAGGTGGCCGGGCTTTTGGAAAAGGTTTGCCAGGCCCTCGGAACGACCGACCCGTGGCCGCTCGCCATGATGAAAAGCGTGGGAGGCGAAGGAACCTTTAGTGAGTTCTGGGCTTACAGCTCGTGGTTGCAGGCCCAAGCACCGGACCGCCTCGCCTACCACCCTTATTCCTCCTACGGATCCACCACCGAGCGATTCTTCGAAGACGGCACGGCCCTCTTCGCCAGCAAGCTCGCCCGCACCACCGGGAAAAATCCAGCCGATATCTCTTACTTCGACTTGTTGGCTTTCCTCAGAGGGGAGTATGGCGAGGACGCCCTTCCCTCCTCCCTCTCCTTCGAGACCAGCTCCCGCCACCTCCAGAAAGCGGCCGCTACCCTCCACCTGGAGGAGACTCGTTCCCGCTGGAGCATGCGCTCCGAAAGCTCTGTCTAATACCAAGCTGCAGAATTGGCTGGTAGAATGGCCAGACCCCTAGCTCACCAAAAAGGAAGGCAACCAGGCTCGCCGTCGAAAAAAGCAAAAAATTATTCCAGGTCACGAGCACAACGAAAACCCGTATGATTGGAAGGCGACTCGCTGTCAAAGGACTGCCTCGCTCCCGGTTGGTAGCCCTTGCACCAAACATCTGAGCAAAGAAAGGACCCCCCCCGGGTCACATGAGCCACCACGCGCTGGCCGGGAGCGGCCACCTGATCGCGCCGAGGACCGACCGGGTTTTTGACCCCGTCCGGGCGTAGGCGGTAGGCATAAGGGTGATAGTAGTCGGCCACGATCTCCCAGACATTCCCCGCCATATCATACAATCCGTAAGCATTCGGCGGAAAGGACTTGACCGGTGAAGTCGCGACAAAGCCGTCCAGCCCCGTGTTTTCCTTGGGCCATTCGCCCTGCCAGATATTGGCCATCCAAACCCCCTCTCCCCGCGGGAAGAACTGGTCCCCCCACACGAAAGGCTGCTTGGCCAAGCCCCCTCGCGCCGCTCGCTCCCACTCCGCCTCGGTTGGCAAACGCTTGCCCGCCCACGCGGCGTAGGCCGCCGCATCCTCATGGGTCACATTCACGACCGGATGGGTTTCTCGCCCCTTCCAGGTGGAGCCAGGGCCCTCTGGTTGCTTCCAGGAAGAACCCGGCACCAGCCTCCACCATTGGGTAATGTCCCGTTCGCTATGGACTCTCGTAGCCGGCTCAAACACAATCGCTCCCGGGAGATGGATGGCAGCCACGGCCTCTTCCACCCGGGCCAGGGAGGCCGCGAGAGCTTCCTTCTCTCCCTCCTCCGCTTGCGCCAAGCTCGTCCGCATCTCCGCGAGGCTGCGTTCGGCCTGAGCCTGCATCTCTTGGATCACGTCCTCCGGAAAAGGCCGCTCGGCAAAGGTCACATAGCCGGTGGCCTCTACGAATTGGGCAAACTCCTGATTGGTCACCTCCGCCTCATCCAGCCAGAAGGCATTCACCGTGACTTGGTGGACCGGGTAAGCCGACTGGTGGGAGTTCGAATTTCCTCCCATTTCTCCGGCGTCCCCCCCCATTTGAAAGGTCCCACCGGGAATCAGCACCATCCCGGGTGGGGTCTCGCCCTCTGCGGAATCCGGCCCTCCCGACTTCTGGCACGCACCTAGCCACAGCCAACCCAGCCCCCCTACTGTCCAGAGAGAGAATCGCCAGAAACGCTTGGGAAACGGTCGCGTCCGCATTCTTCCCCTTACCCCAGGACGTAGACTCAAGCATGCAAAGTTGACCATCCGGTCAAAATCGCGATCGAAACCAAATTCAGCACCAAGCCCACCCGCATCATCTGCCGTTGGGGCACTCGCCCTGTTCCGAAAACGATAGCGTTGGGAGGCGTCGCCACCGGCAGCATGAAAGCGCAGCTAGCGGCCAAGGCCAGAGGCACCACGAAGACCCCGCCAGCCAACTCCAGCTCCAGGGCCACCGTGTAGAAAATCGGCACCAGGAGAGCTGCCGTGGCCGTGTTGCTGGACAACTCCGTCAGGAAAATGACAAAGGCCACCACCGCTCCCACCAAGAGGAACAGGGGCCATCCCTGCACGCCCTCCACAAAAACCCGCGCCAGAAAAAGACTCGCTCCCGACTCCTTCAAAACAGAGGAGAGCGCCAGGCCGCCGCCAAAAAGCAAAAGCACCCCCCAATCCGTGGCCCGATCGATATCTCGCCACCGCACCACCCTGAAATAAAGCAGCGCCACCACCGCCATGAGAGCGATCACCGTATCCACGCCCTTTGCGATCCCAAGCCATCCCGCAATCTGCTGCGAAAAGACCCAACTCAAGGCCGTCACTGCAAAAAGCAGCAAAGTGACCCAGCGATGCCAGTTCAAACGGAAAGGCGCCTCCTCCATCGCCAAGGAGACCTCGGTCTTGGGACGGAGCAGACAGAACAAGACCCCCACCATGACGGGCAAAAGCAGGCCCACCGCCGGCAGGCCGATGGCCATCCACTCGAGGAACCCCAACCCCAGCTTCTCCGCCGCCACCCCATTGGGGGGCGAACCCACGATGGTTCCCAAGCCCCCAATGCTCGCGGCGTAGGCCACCCCCAAGAGAAGAAATAAGCCTTGGCTACTCGTTGGTTGCCCAGGAGCTTCGGCTTCCAAGCGACGCAGCACACCCAGGACCAGCGGGATCATCATAGCCGTAGTAGCGGTATTGCTCATCCACATGGAAAGGCCAGCCGTCGCGCCAAAAAGCCAAAGCGCCGCCCACAGAAACTGGCCTCCTCCCAAGCGAATCAATCGATTGGCAATCCAACGATCCAAGCCTTGGTAGGCCAAAGCCGCCGCCAAGGCGAAGCCTCCCAAGAAAAGAAAAATCAAGGGGTGGGCAAAACTCGCCAAAGCAGACGGCACCGACAGCAAGCCCGAGCCACTCGCGAGGACAGGCACCAAGAGCGCCGTGGCCGCCAGCGGCAAGGCCTCCGTCAGCCAAAGAAACGCCACCAAGGCAAAAATCCCCAAGCCCAAGCAAACCTTGCCCGCCTCCAGGCCCTCCCCCGCATGGCTCGGCCACCCCATCGGCAGAAGAAAAACCAATCCCAAAAAGAGACCCAGACCAGTGAAAACCAGCCACGTCCGCCTCCGTCGGAAAAAGGGACGAAACATCTCCGTCCCCTCGATATCTTCCTTGGGATACTCCTGATACAGCCACCAAGGCTCTCGCTGCGCAGAGGGGGGCGAATCTTCCGATGGATCCAAGGACGGTGGGGGCTCCTTCATGCCAGTGACACCATGCCGAACACTCGACCGCCTGACAAGCCATCGCTCGCCTCAAAAAAACCGGGGAAGAGCGGCTCTTAGGGAAAGCTGCTCGAGAAACTGGTAGAAGCGACGCTCAATGAGGCAAATCGGGCTCGATCAAACTGGCTCCTTTGATCAGATGGCAAAACTCCTTTTTGGTCACGTGATGCCTCGTCCCTTCACCGGTTTCCAGATTGGTGATGAGCTTGTAATCAATACTCAAACGCGCCCACTTCACGATTCGATAGTGCCGCTCCCCCTGCTTCCAAATCTGGCCTTGTTGAAGTTTCATGCAACAGCCTTCGGGCTTTCCGACATCCACTCAAGGTTGTTCTTCGACGATCTCTCCATCCCGCAACACCAACAAAGGCATGCCCCAGCGCTTACGCTCAGCGCGGACTTCTTTGGCCGCTTCCAACGCAGCGACTTTTCCTCGCTCTACCGAAGTCATCTCCGGCCTAGCCGCGATTGTCTTGGTCTTGTTCATCCGAGTTGTTCCAATTCGGTAACTTTAGCGGATTTTGACTCCAGCACCAAGCGAGGGGTGTCATCTCGATTATCCCAGACATGCCAACGGTCGGAAATCGGCGCATACAGCTTGTTGAAGTTGTCCAAGCTTCTCGGAAAAAGACGCACCAAGTCCGCCGTGGGGATGTCGTGGCCGCCGGACTAGACTCGTTGGTCGATACGCTGGTGGAAGCTAGAGGAAATGCAGCTCGATTTGGTAGCCCAGGCACTTGGCCCGCTCGAGCCACTTCCGCTGACTGGTCCCACTCAGCGTGCTCTCAAGGCCAAATGACAAGCCATCGTCGATCAGGTCAAAAACCTTTCCCGAGCCGTTGAGGCCCCCAAATAAATAAAGCACCGGCGTGGCCTCGGGGGAATTCTGAATGCCTACAACTCCCATCTTTCTGCCAAGGTAGCGCAACCAGTCGCCCGGCGCACAGGCCAACTCCTCCGAAAATAGGGTCAGCCATGAATGGCGCGGGATTAAGGGCCATCATCGGGGGAAATTGTTGGGTTGAGGCAGGCAAAAAGAGTGGAGAGGAAGCCGCCCGGCGATAGTTTGAGGTGTGAAAACAAAACAACCGTATTTGGACGGCTTCCCCCGGAAGCTATTTGGGCGAGCGAAGCGCGGAGCGCAAGAGCGGATGAAGCGTGAGCTGGAACGGGTTCGTGGAAGCGGACTGGGAGAGCTGCAGGGGATGCTTAAGGAGGTGATCCCGCCTGAACTGGTGGGGCGACATGCCAGCAACGGACGTCGGCGGCGCTTGCCGCAAGAAGTGGCCTTCTGGGCGTTTTTGAGTCAGGCGCTCAGTGAGGATAGCTCCTGCGCGCAAGCGGTGGCGCGAGTGCAGAGCTGGAGTGCGGCAGCGGAGCTTCCGGTCCCCAGCGCGGACACTTCCTCCTACTGCAAGGCGCGCCAGCGGCTGCCTGAAGAGATGCTCGAAGCCATCCACGAGCACTTGGTGGAAGGCTTGGATCGCTCGTTGGGCGGAGACTACCGCTGGCGGGGTCGTGCGCTCAAAGCGGTGGACGGCAGCAGCGT
>JBCCJK010000060.1 GCA_039027815.1 Verrucomicrobiota bacterium | reverse complement strand
CTACCTATCACTTGGGATCAGCTGCACCCAGAACAAGAAGTCTCCCCCCACCGCGCCGGGGACGTCGCGGGCCACCGGGGAAAGCTTGCTACTGTAGTTTTCGGGGGGCTTCTGCTAGGATGGTCTTCGCGATATCCCATCGGTTCTCTACCCTATTCATCGACGACTCCTATACACCTCACAAATAATACGACTTCTATTTGCGAGACCGCTTCTAGGGAAAGCGGGCTTTGGTGGCGATGTCGAAGGGATGAAGGCGGTAGCTGAGTTGCCTGTCCTAAATTCTTGGCGTCTCCGCTTCTTTGCGGGAGGCCGACTCACACCAACCTCCAGAATTCACTGGAAGAATGGAGGGGAGGTGTTGTGGGGAAGAGGCGCTGAAGCGCGGGGAAGGGGGAGCCGGTGTCTTTCGAGACAGCCCTGCGTTGCTCCTCGGTTACGGTGCCTGCACCGCGCCCTCGTCGCGCCCTGGTCTGGCCCGAAATCCACTCGGCCATTCTACCAGCCAATTCTGCAGCTTGGTATCAGAGCGGGATCGTTTGATCGCGTGCCGGTCCCACACCGATGCTGGAGATGCGAACGCCGGTTCGGGCTTCCAGGATCTTCAAGTAAGCCAAGGCTTCGCTGGGGAGGTCTTCCGCGCTTTTGGCTCGAGTGGTGTCCTGCTTCCAGCCTTTGATGGTTTCGTAGACCGGGGTGCATTCTTGCCAGTCTTCGATGCTGGGAGGAGGGGTGGTGAGCTGTTGGCCGCGCAGCTCGTAGTGGGTGCAGAGCTGGATTTCTTCGATTTCATCCAGGCCGTCCAGGTTGGTGACGGCCAGCTCGTCGATGCCATTGATCATGACGGCATAGCGGAGGAGGACAGCATCCAACCAGCCGCAGCGGCGGGCTCGGCCGGTGGTGGCTCCGAATTCGCGGCCGAGGCCATGGAGGTAGTCGCTCAGGGTGTCGTTTTCAGTCGTGAAAGGACCTTCCCCCACGCGGGTGGTGTAGGCCTTGGCCACGCCGACCACGCGATCAATGGCATGGGGGGGCACCCCGGAACCGGTGCAGGCGCCGGCTGCGGTCGTATTCGAGGAGGTGACGAAGGGGTAGGTGCCGTGATCAATGTCGAGGTAGGTGCCTTGGGCCCCTTCGAAGAGGAGCTTGGCGTCGTTGGCAATCTGTTCGTGTAAGAAGGGGACGGTGTCGCAGAGGTGGGGGACAAGTTGCTGAGCGCTTTCCCGGAGGGTCGAGAGGACGTCTTGCAAGCGGATGGCCTCCAGTCCGGCTTTCTCGATTTGCTCATTGGCCTGGGCCAAGCGGTGGGCGATTTTTTCCTCCACCCGATCGAGGTTCAAGAGGTCGCCCGCGCGCAGGCCGACGCGGTCCACTTTGTCGGCGTAGGTCGGGCCAATGCCGCGGCCGGTGGTGCCGATCTTTCCCTGGCCACGGAGAGCCTCTTTCGCGCGGTCGAGCGCGCGATGGTAGGATGTGGTGAGGTGGGCTTTCGAGCTGATGAGAAGATTCTCGGGCGTGATGGAGATGCCCTGCCCGCGCAGGGTTTCCATTTCCTCGATGATCCCGGCGGGGTCGACCACGACGCCATTGCCGATGACGCAGATTTTTCCCGGCCAGAGGATGCCCGAAGGGATGAGATGAAGGACGTATTTGGTCCCTTGGTTGATGACGGTGTGGCCCGCGTTGTTGCCCCCTTGGGAGCGGACCACGACATCGGCGCTTTCAGTGAGGTAATCGACGATTTTTCCTTTTCCTTCATCGCCCCATTGGGCGCCGATTATGACGGTGTTCGACATGGATTCGCTGAGTGGGGGGCCTGAAGGTTTCGGGGTTCAGGACCCCGGGAGGGGAGGGATTTAGCGGGTGGATTCGATGAGCTGGGCGAACTCTTGGAAGAGGTAAGCAGCGTCGTGGGGGCCGGGCGCGGCTTCGGGGTGATATTGCACGCTGAAGACGGGGGCCTCTTTGTGCGCCATGCCTTCGACGGTCCCGTCATTGAGGTTGATGTGGGTCACTTCCACGTTGGCGGGCAAGGTGTCGGGGTCGACGGCAAAGCCGTGGTTCTGGGAGGTGATGGCGACGGTGCCGCGTCGCAGGTCTTTGACGGGCTGGTTCCCGCCCCGGTGACCGAACTTTAGCTTGAAGGTTTTGCCGCCGAAGGCATGGCCCAGGATTTGGTTCCCGAGGCAGATGCCGAAGAGGGGCTTCTTTCCGATGAGTTGGGTCACTTCCCCGTGCACGTAGCCAAGGGCGTCGGGGTCTCCCGGGCCGTTGGAGAGGAAGACGCCGTCGGGTTCGCGGGCCAGCACATCGGCCGCTTTTTCGGAGGCCGGAACGACCGTGACCTCAAAGCCATGCTGTCGCAGGCTCCGCAGGATGTTGCGCTTGATGCCGAAATCGTAGGCCACGATGCGGTGCTTCACCGGCGGTAGCGGATGGAAGACATGGGGGCCTTCGCTCTCGCGTTGGCTGGCGCCGGCGTTGGTTTCTGGCACGGGGAGGGTCCACTGGCGGCTTTCCTTGTGGTCCGCGTCCCAGTGATAAGCCTGGCTGGTGGTGACTTCTTGGACAAAGTCCGAGCCGACCATGGAAGGGCTGGCCTGCGCGCGCTCGACGGCCTGTTCTGGGGTGAGCGGCTCGGTCGTGAGGAGGGCCCGCATGGCGCCGAGGCTGCGGAGGTGTTTGGTGAGGGCGCGAGTGTCGATTCCTTGGATGCCTGGGATGCCGAATCGGGTGAGAAAGGCATCCAGGGTTTCCACGCTTCGCCAGTTGCTGGGAGTGTCACAAAGCTCTTCCACCACAAAGCCGCGGACGTGCGGCTGGTGGCTTTCCATATCGAGCGGGCTGATGCCGTAGTTGCCGATTTCGGTGTAGGTCATGGCCACGATTTGGCCCCGATAAGAGGGATCGGTCAGGACCTCCTGGTAGCCAGTCATGGAGGTGTTGAAGCAGATCTCCCCGGTGGCGGTGGTCTCCGCGCCGAAGGCGGTGCCTTCGAACCACCGTCCGTCCTCCAGTGCGAGCAGCGCTTTCTTCATAGGGTGAGAGGCGGGAGACAGCTTCAAGCGCGGCCGGTCCGCTCGGCCAAGGCTGCCATTTTCTCGGGGCCGAGCTGGAGGAATTTGTAGGCGATGGTGAAGGCGCAGTAGACGACGATGAGGGCAGGAATCAGCCCCACGACCAGCGCGAGGGCCCCCACGAGGCCGATCCCAATGGCCGCCAGCCCAAGGACCAGGAGCGCTCCCACGTTATGGCGGGTCAGCTGCCAACTGAATCGGAGGGCTTCCACCGGGCCTAAGTTTCGTTCTACGATGACGGTTTGGTAATGTCCCAAGCGGATGGCGACGATGATCCCAGGGACGACCAGGAAAATCAGGCCGATGCTTACGGCGATGAAGTAGAGGATGGTGGCCAATAAGGTTTTGAACACTTTGTCCCCTTGGGAAAAGAGATCGGATAGTTCGAAGTCTTCTCCGGAAATGAGGTTCAAGAGGTAGCGAGCCGACCCCAAGCCCAGAAAAATCTCAATCAGGGTGGAGAGAAATTCCAAGAGGAAGGCTTGGCCAAAGCCCGAGATCACTGTCGGGGTGAAGGGATTATTGGGGTCGGGGACGGTTTCAATCCCGAGAGGTTCATAGAGGGCTTGGAAGAGGGCCGAAACGAGGATCAAGATGATGAGGTAGACCAAGCCAAAAAGGAACAGGCTCACGAAATTCGCTTTCATGAGTTTCCAGCCCTGCGAGAGACAGAAGCCGAGGTCCAGTTTGACCGGAGGCTCGGGGAGATTCTTGGGGATCAGTTCAAAGTCCGTCTCCACTGCGGCCGTGATTTGTGTGGCGGAGGGGGCGGCGTAGGGATTGCTGGGAATGGGGCCGGGGGAAGCGTCGGAAGCGGGGGCTTCGTCCAAAACGCCGTCTACGGTTTCCGCCTTGACCCAGTTTTCCATCCCTTCGCGCCAAATGAGGGTGTCTGGCTTGATGGTTCCCTCCTGGGCGAGGGTGCGGAGTTGGTAAAATCCGACCGGACCTTGTTGGGTGCCATCGGCGGCGTAGAACCAGTTTTCAGAAGACATGGGCTAGGAATTGGGTTGAGGAAGGAGGCGGTCGAGCGCGGCCAGTGCTCCTTCGCGGGTCTCCAGCGATCCTTCAAGCTGGAGATTCTGAATTTCTTCTAAAATGCGGCCGATTTCCGGCCCGGGAGCGCATCCGCGCGCCAAGAGATCGTGCCCCGTGACTAGGGGAGGCGGGATGAGTGGCTCGCGAGCGAACTCGGCTTCCTTGGCCTGGAGGAATTGGTAATTGTCGGTCAAGCCGTTGCTGCTGGTACAATCCACTCGGTGCAATTCCATTTCCTCCGCGAAGGTCGGCCGCGCCATAAAGCGTTTGAGCTTGGCGACCCGCATGTCCTGCACATGCATGAACTGCATATGACGGGCCACCATTTCGCGGACGTCCTCGATGACTTGATTGGAGTGCTTGAGACGCTGCAAGATGGCGACCGCTAGGTCCGCGCCCAAGCTGTCGTGCCCATTGAAGCGAATGCGGCCGTCCGCGTCCACGGTCCGGGCAGCCGGCTTGGCGATGTCGTGCAAGAGCACGGCCCAAACCAGTTCCCGCGAAGCCTGCGGGGGCAGCATTTTCAGCATGAGGCGGGTGTGAACGAAGACATCGCCCTCCGGATGCCACTGAGGGGGCTGCTCGCAGCCCTGCAAGGCGATGATTTCCGGGAGAATGGCGGCCATCAGGCCTGACTGGACCAGAAGATCGAAGCCCCGGAGGCGTTCTGGAGAAACAAGGATCTGATCCAACTCTTCGCGGATTCGCTCGGGACTGATTTCGGTGATGCGATCGGCCTGCGCGGCCAGGGCGTCCCAGGTGCGGGGCTCGATTTCGAAACCAAGTCGGCTGGCGAAGCGGACCGCTCGCAGCAGGCGGAGTCGATCCTCGGCGAAGCGACGCGCCGCCTCCCCCACGGCCCGCAGTCGGCCCGCGGTCAGATCCTCCTGTCCGCCGACATAATCGATCACCTCCAGGCTCTCCGGTTCTTGGAACATGCCATTGATGGTGAAGTCGCGCCGCTGGGCGTCTTCCTCCGCGCTGGCAAAGGTGACCGTTTCCGGGCGGCGGCCATCGAGGTAGTCTCCATCCGTGCGAAAGGTCGCCACCTCGAAATCAAAGTCTCCCGCCTTCACCAGGATCACCCCAAAGTGAGCCCCGACCGTGCGGCCCTTGGGAAAAACTTGCAGCACGGCCTCGGGCGTGGCGTCGGTCGCGATGTCGTAGTCCTTCGGCTCCTTGCCCAGCAACGCATCGCGCACGCAGCCCCCGGCCAACCAAGCGGTATGACCGGCGGCCGAGAGCTTGCGCGCCACCCGACGCGCCTGACGAAAGGCTTCGCTTGGCATGGGAATTCTTAAGGTTTCTTAACTAAGTGCTCGCAATCAAGAGGGGCAATTCTACAATCGAGCGAGGCCTTTCTCCAGTCATGAACCCCGAAGTCTACTTTCATCCGGCGATTCTCGCGATGGTCTTCGTGACGGGCACCGTCATTGGCTCGTTCCTGAATGTCTGCATTTACCGCCTGCCTCGCAATCTCTCGGTCAACAACCCCAAGCGGTCCTTCTGTCCCACCTGTCAGTATCAATTTCCGATTTGGCTGAACATTCCGATTTTGAGTTGGCTGCTCCTGGGTGGGAAATGCGCCAAGTGCAAGTCCGCCATCTCCCCGCGCTACCTTTTGGTGGAAGCCCTCACGGGGGGGCTGTTCCTCTGGGTATGGCATCGGCAGGAGGACTGGGCGCTAGCGATGGCCTTCTGGGTCTTTGTGAGTCTGCTGGTGGTGGCCACCTTTGTGGATGCGGAGCACTACATCATTCCCGATAGCACCTCACTGGGCGGTATCGTAGCGGGCCTCATTTTCTCGGTGGCCATTCCCGGATTTTTGGGCGGGGAATCGCGCGGGGGTGCGCTGGCGGCGTCGGCCATGGGGGCGGCGGTGGGATTTGGAACGCTCTTCGCCGTGAGTGAATTGGGAAAGCTCGCTTTCGGGCGCAAGAAATTCGCCTTCGACGCAGCGAAGCCCTGGAAAGTGGAGGAGCGGGATGAGGAAATCTTCCTTTTTTTGGAGGACGAAGAGCATCCTTGGAATGAGTTCTTCTATCGGAAGAAGGACCGCCTGCTGATCGATTGCGCCTCTTTCTCGGTGGATGGGAAAAAGCGCGGCGCCGGGGAGCTAGTGATCTATTCCGATCGCTTCTTGTTTGGCGGCAAAGAGACCTCGCTGGAAACGGTCACCCAGCTCTCTGGGAGAACCAAAGGCATCACCATTCCCCGGGAGGCCATGGGCTTTGGCGATGTCAAGTTGCTGGCCATGATTGGCGCGTTCCTCGGCTGGGAGGGGGCGCTTTTCTCCATCCTTGGTGGGTCGGTGGGCGGGCTCTTGGGAACGATTCTGGCGCGGCTCGTAGGTCGCCAAGAGTGGGCAGCCAAGCTGCCCTTTGGTCCTTGGTTGGCCTTTGGGGCGCTCTTTTGGTTCTTCGCCGGGCCGGAAGTCGTGGCTTGGTACGTCGGGACCCTGAATCGATGAAAAGGTGATTACCTTATGAATTATTGAAAAGAGCCTCGATGGAGCCCAAAGGCAAATCGGGTCGAGCGGTCTGAAGAGCGCGGAGGATCTTCTGGCGGAAATGGGGAGTGATACCAAGCTCGAGAGTTCACTGGTAGAATGGAGGGGAGGTGTTGTGGGGAAGAGGCGCTGAAGCGCGGGGAAGGAAGAGCCGGTGTCTTTCGAACCAGCGCTGCGTTGCTCCTCGGTTACGGTGCTAGCACCGCGCCCTCGTCGCGCCTTGGTCTGGCCCGAAATCCACTCGGCCATTCTACCAGCCAATTATGCAGCTTGGTATGATAGAAAGGAGGGCAGGTTTTGGGTTTCAGGTTTCAGTAAACATGAAGACGGCGCTTTTCCTCTGGAATGAAAGACTTCGCTGCAAGCTCTGGTTCATGGAAGCCATCGAGCTCACCTTCCTCTCGGCGGGAACCTGAATCATTCACTCACACCATGCGATCTCTTTCTTTCTCTGCGCTGTGCTTCTATTTCTCTCTTTTGTTGGCTGTTCCTACCGTTCTCCCGGCAGCCCCCCACCGGGAGCTAGGCCAGGTGGCGTGGTTGCGAAACTATGAGGAGGCGCTCAGGCAGTCCCGTGAAACGGGCAAGCCGATTTGTTTGCTCTTTCAGGAGGTGCCGGGGTACCAGGGTTGCGTCCAGTATGGGCGAGAAACCCTCAGTCATCCGCTCATTGTGCAAGCGCTGGAAGAGGCCTTTGTGCCGGTGGCCATTTTCAACAACCAGCCTGGCTACGACCGGAAAATTTTGGAGCAATTCGGGGAGCCCGCTTGGAATTACCAAGTCATGCGATTCTTGAACGAGCAGGGTAAAGATCTCATACCGCGGAAAGATCAAGTCTGGACACCACGGGCCACAGCCGAACGAATGATCCAGGCCTTGAAGGCGGCGAGCCGCCCCGTTCCAGAGGCCTTGGAGTGGTTTCGCTGAAGATTTTTTGAGGAGAGGAGGGAGAGTCCGCCTTTGAGGGCAGCCGCCAGAATGAGGGACTCGCCCAAGCGCTGGAGAGAGGCGCGTCCGACCTTGATCGCCTCCTGCAAGGTCATCAGATCATTCACAAGAAAGGTCGTGGAGGGAGGTGCCGCGGGTGGAGGTCAGCTTAATGATGCGCCCGTCGGCACCGAGCGTGATATTGCTAACAGCACGAAAAACGGTGGGGACGATTTTCCTGTGCGGTTTGTGTTTGGAATTTGATAAAAGTAAACCCTTATACCAAGCTGCAGAATTGGCTGGTAGAATGGCCGAGTGGATTTTGGGCCAGACCAAGGCGCGACGAGGGCGCGGTGCAGGCACCGTAACCGAGGAGCAACGCTGGGCTGGCTCGAAAGACTCCGGCTCTTCCTTCCCCGCGCTTCAGCGCCTCTTCCCCACAACACCTTCCCTCCATTCTTCCAGTGAATTGTGGAGGTTGGTATTAAGGGCTGTCTCGATGTTCAGCGTGGTTGACCTGATCCAAGCAAGTCAATGAACTTTCGCTTGGATCATTTAGCTTACTTAGCTAAGACAGAACCATGTTGGTCACGATTCACGAAGCCAAGACGAATCTCTGCAAGCTGATCGCCGCCGTGGAGGCGGGGGAAGAGGTGATCATTGCGCGGCGGGATAAGCCGGTGGCGCGACTGGTGAAGGAGGAGCCGGAGAAGAAGAAGCCTTCGGATGGTTTTGGAGTCGGACGGGGGGTGATCTCAGACGAGGCGGTGGAGTATCTGACCAACCGAGATGCGCTGGATGCAGAAATCACCGGGGTCTTTGAGAGTTCGGGACAAGAGGAAGACTGATGCGGTTGTTGCTGGATACTCATGCGCTCTTGTGGTGGTTTGTTGGCGATTCACGACTGTCGGGGTCGGCTGGCCGGGCGATGGATGATGCCGAGGAGATCTTTTATTCTGTGGTTTCGTTCTAGGAAATTGGCCTCAGAATTGGCGGGATAGGATTTGATCTTCCTCTGGTAGAGGATTGGGAGAAGAGGATTCCGAGCATGGTGCAAGCTTTTGGTTTCAGGCTCCTGGGGGTGGAGCCTGCGCACTGCAAGTTGATCGCGAGCTTGCCCGACCATCATGGCGATCCCTTTTGCCGGATGCTGATTGCGCAGGCCATCAGTGGTGGGTGTGAAGGCAGTGATCGACTAACGCAGCTTGATTCAGGATTTGTTGACTGACCCCAGCGACTGACCCCAGCGAGACAAAATCGGGTCATCCCCACCTGTGTGGGGAAAGCGACGAGGCCGTCACTGCCGATCCACGTGTGTGGGGAAAGCTTGCCGCCTGTAGCGGTCAAGGGGGCGGGTGGCGGGTCATCCACACGTGTGTGGGGAAAGCAATGATTGAAGAAGCAAACTGACAAACCATTGCGGGTCATCCCCACGTGTGTGGGGAAAGCTTGGCTGAGAAGGCCTCCATAGGGGAAGCTGCCGGGTCATCCCCACGTGTGTGGGGAAAGCTCTGGTAATTCAGTGAGTTATGCGGGCTGCAGTAGAAATTTGGTGGTATTCAAGGCCGTGTCAAAATGTCCCTGCTTGCTATTCAAAACGGGCAGTCATCGGCTTCCCATTTCTCTGCAATCAGAGGAATGCCGGATAAGTTGACCTCATTGCGCCCTGATTTGCCTGTAGGGCCAATTCGCTCAAGCTGATAGCCTTGGCAGTTGGGTGCAGAGGTGATTGCAAGCAGGCCAAATTCGGTGCCTGCGTGGCGGAGAACAAAATCGAGGACTTTCCGGTAAGTTCTGACGTTCATTGTGCCAACGAAGACATTGGGCGTAGGCTCAATAAACCAGCGCTTCAAATGTCCTCGGATTGCCGGTGGCGTGTCGTTTGCTACGAGGACTGTCATCTCGGAGTCAAGTTTCCGGTTGTAGAGGGTGTGGTGATGGGGTTGTTGATTCTTGGCCGGGGAGTCCTTCGAAGAGTGCTTTCAAGTCCTCAGGCATGCGCTGGAGCATACGCGTGGTTTCGATGTTTCTTTTGAGGATTTTCCTCGTGAGAGAGGAGGGAGGATTGGGCTCGATGGAGGCTGCCTCGAAGGCGGCAGGCCACGAGGTTTCGTGTTTGTAGAGATCGGCGACATCGTAGACGAAAGGGAGTGTTCCGGCTTGATGGACGAATCCCAGCTGGGGGAGGAATCCCATGGAACAGCAGACGGCGGCTGTCAGGGCATAGAGAGATCCATTGGCGGTGGAAAGTGCTTTATTGATGCCGTCGGCTAGTTGCCAGTTGGAGGGGTTGTAATCACGGCCTTTCCACGTCACGCCGAACTTCTTACCTAGGGTTCTGCTTCAAACTGTGTGTGGAGAGAGGTCGAGACGGCCGCAGTGGAAGAGGACGCGAGTGCGGAGGGAGCGGAAATTTGGCAAGCCTCTGGCATTGCTCTTGAGCATCTGAATTTTGGAATTGATGCCCTCGGCGGT
>JBCCJK010000059.1 GCA_039027815.1 Verrucomicrobiota bacterium | reverse complement strand
TCACTCAATTCCAACCCATCGTGAAGCGGCTCTTGAAAGGCGGGCGCGTAGGCATAGCCGGGGCCCTTGCGGGCCGACGCTGCTTCCACTACGACCGCCCCTTGCCGGCCTCCCTTGGCCCAGCCCGCCCCGACCCAAACGAGCGCTCCTAAAAACAGGCAAGCGGCCACGCCCACCGCAATCCACCAAGCTCTCCCTCGATAGCGAAGTGCTCCCGACAGAAGCAGCCAAAAAGCCAAGCTGGCCCCCAGCGTGGCTATTCGCGGCCAAGGCCCTGAAACCCGCTCCCAAAGAGGGCGCTTGTCCACCACTTCATTGCGCGCCAAGGCCCGCGCGGCGGTCAGGCTTGCTGCTAAGGGCGCATCAAAAGGCCGAAACAACTCCGCTTGGCGATAGGCCAAGATGGCCCGCCCGAGGTCGCCCGCTTCAAACCAGGCATTACCCGCATTTTGCCAGGCAGAGTCGATTCGCTCCCCCGCGAGCGCGGTCGCCTCAAACTGCAAAGCCGCTTCCCGGTAAGCCGCTTGCGCTTCAAAGGTCCCCTGTCCCGCCTGCTGCGCGTCGGCAAACAAGCGCTCCGCCTTTTCCCAAGAAGGCCGAGAGGCCCCCTCTGCCCCATCTGGCCCACCAGCCCGTGCAGGGGACGGGGCGAGCGAGCATCCCAGCCCCCAGATCAAGGCCAGCCGGAGGCAGGCCCGGCGAACCTGCCGCGCGATTTCCCGGAGCGAGGGAATCTTGGCCGTCGGCGCCTCGGGACGGAAGCGTTCGGCATCGATGGCCGCATGGAGCGAGGCCACCCGCTTCCGCGTTTCCACGGGCACTTCGATCTCGGCCAAGGCTTTCTCCGTATCGCCGGCCGTCCAGGCCTGGCCGCGGGCTTGGAAGCAGGCTCCCAGCAAGTCGAGAAAGGCCTGCCAGTGCGCGGGGGAGCCCTCGCTCGTCCGGCGAAATCGCGCATAGGCCTCGGCTTGCTGGCGATACTCCGGGTCCTGGGCCCGCCGGCGCCGCTCACGCACCAGGGGCCAGGCGAGCGCGAAAGCGATTGGCCCGAGCCACAGGAGCACCCAAAAGGCCCGATCGAAAAAACGCAGCAGCCCGCTCACCACGTCGTGCCAGGGCCTGGCCACTTGGTTGTGCCAAATGCCCTCGGGCTGGGCCGTGAGCGGAACGGCCGCATTCGCGAAAGAGCGCAACGCGAGGAATTCCCGACCTTGGTTGGCGGCCACCTGCAGGGGAAGGGCCTCCGTGCGACGCTTGCGATAGGCCCCGCTCACCGGATCGAAGACTACGAACTCCAAGGCGGGGAAGGCCTGCACCGAACTGCTCAAGGCCCGAACCCGGGTTTGAAAGAGGGTGCCCTCCGGGTGCCAGCGTTTCCCAAAGTCCTCGTCCACCAGGAAGCGCGAGCGAAGCCCGGGCTGGCTTACGAGCGAAGGCGGGGGACGCAGGCCATGCGGCACCTCGCCCCGCAGCGCAATCTCCAGGGAGAGCAGATCGCCCACTTTGACTTCGGTTGGTTGCACTTCGATGTCAATCTCCACCGGCTCAAACCATCCGCTGAAGGCTCCCCCCGGCGCGGGCGGCAAGGGGAGGACCTCGATCTCCCAGGCATCCGCCGTGGTGAAGAGTCGATCGTAGAGCTGGCTCGGCTTGGTGGGCTCGAAGAAGCTGTTGTTGAAGTGGGCGGCGTACCTCGCGAACTCCCGCCGCCCCTCCGCCAAGTAGGCGCACTCCAGTCTGGTTTCCGGGATCGCCACCCGACCCGGCTGGCTGAAGCGCAAAAAGAGCGGCAAGGTGATTTGGCCGAGGGCGTTTTCTTGGCTGGGGGCGAGCGTGCGGGTAGCGATGACCCGTCGCCCACCCACGGGCAGGCCGACCTTGCCCTCCTCCGACCCGGTGTGGCGTGGGATGACCACCTCCACCTCGGGATCTTGGAAAAAAGCCGGATTCAGCTGCAGCGCTTGCAAGCGACCGGCGGCCAAGGAACTCTCCCAGCGCAAGTCCACCCGCAGAGGCTGGCCCACGTAGACTGTCTGCTGGTGGGGCTGCCAGGTGAGGGCCATCTCCGCAGAACGGAGGGGCTCTCGCACCCGGAGTTGCTTCGGCTCGGTGCGAAAGGACTTGCCGGGGGCTGAAAACTCGAAAGCCGGTAAGATCATCAGCCCGCTCCCAGTGGGTAGAAAACGGACCACGGCCACCGAGGCCCCCTCCGTGGAAGAGGGCGTCTCCCGCAGCTCGATCTCCAGAATCTGACAGCTGTCTGACTGGGGCCATTCCGCGGGTGCCTCGCTCACCACGCTCTCGAAGAAAACAAGAGCGCTCGCCACCCGATCCGCGAAGAGCGATTGGTCTTGCACATGGAGCGTCACCACCTCGGCGGGCCCTTCCGCTGGCTCGACCGTTGGTTGCACGGGTTCATAGGTCTGGGCCGAGGCCATCCCCGAACACCAAAGGCACGCTAGCTGGAGTCCCCGTCTCATCAGTAATCCTTTTCCACTTGGCCCGCCGAGGCCTTGGCTCGCTCCTGTTGGCGAAATTGCAAATTGCCTTCTTCCTCAGCCAAAATGTCCTCGACCGAGTAGTTCGGCACGGGCAGCTCCTGCATCTCAGCCCCCATCGCGAGATCGCCGGACGAGGGCTGGGAACTGCTTTGGCTCTCGGAGTCTTCGTCCGCGTAGTCGTAGTCCTCCTCATAGTCTTCCCATTCCTCTTCCTCGCCCTCGCCCTGGCTGCTTTGGTTGCCCCCCAGCAAATCCAAAATCGCTTGCAGCGCTCGCTCGGCCAACAGCTGCTCCCCCCGGGCCGCCGGCCAACTCCCCCAGCCAGCCAACTGCCCCTCGGCCCGGGTCTGCGCCGCCACCGCTCGGCCCATCAGCTCGAGCGGCTCTTGCAAAAGCGTTTCCATCCCGGGCAAGCCTCCCAGGGAGGAACCGGCCAAGGCCGCATCGATGGCCCCCATCTCCTCTTGCAACGATTCCCCCGCCGCCCGGAGGCTGGCCTGCTCCTGCTGGAATTTTAGAGAAAGGGCGGGGGCGTTCTCAGGCGGCACCGCGGGCGGTGCGTTCCGTTGGGGGCGGGGGCGGCCTCGCTCCCCATCCGCCGCCAGCGTCTCTTGGCGGAGTGCTCCCTGCGCTTGCCAAAGCACTTGCAGCCGCTCCACCAGCGCTTGCAAGCGCTCCTGCAAGGCCTCCTCCGCCTGTTCTTGGGCCGCCAGCTGCTGCCGCAGCGCCGCCACCACCTGCGCGCTTGCCTCCAAGCGAGCCCCGGCCCGCACCCCCTCCGGCGCGTAGCGCTTGGCAGAGAGAAAGGCCCGCTGGGCCTGCTCGGCATGGGCCAGCGCCAAGACAGGATTCTCGCCCGCTTGGGCTTGGGAGAGCTTCAGCAAACTCAAGCCTAGGTTGAGCTGCATGGCCGCCAACTGGGCCGGCTGCGCTCGCGAAGCGGACTGGGCATAGAGCTGGGCGAAATCACTCGAAGCCACCTCATATTGCCCCGCCTCCATTTTCAGGACGGCCGCCTCAAAGGCAGAGCGAAAAGGCTCCTCCGCGCGACTCTTGAGCGGCGCCCAACTCCACCCCATCAGCAGCATCCCCCGCCCCCACCAGCGAAAGCCCAAGCGTCCCCGGCCCTCCGTTAGGAGCAGCAAACAGAGGGCTGGCACCAGAAAGAACCCTGCTGCCTCTTGGTAGACGAGCTGGCCCGCCTCTTGGGCAGTGGCTTGGACCGGCTTGCCGGAGGCCTCTTCTTGGTAGAGCGATCCCAGATGAAAAGGCCGCGTGCCCACCCCGGCGTAGCGGGCCCGGGGCACCTCCTCCGCCAACCAACGCAAGGGGCCCTCCTCCAGCCGGGTCTCCACCAAGCGACCCTCCGCCTCCAGCAAGACGGCCTGCCCCTCCTCATCCAAAATGGGAATGGGCGAGCCCTGTTCCGGATCGCCCAAGCCCACCAAAAGCACCTCGCTCTCGCTCTCCCGCAGGAGGCTGGCCACGCGCGTCATCTCCGACCCATGGTCCCCCCCATCAGTCAAGACCACCAAATCCTGGACCCCCGCGCGCCCCGCTAAAAAGACTTGGTCGAGGACCTTCTCGACCGCCGCTTGCAAATGGGTGCCGCCAAATTCCACGCTCCGAGGCTGGGCCTGCTCCAGCATGTAGCGAACAAAATCATAGTCGTAGGTCAGTGGACAAAGAATGGAAGCACTCCCGGCGAAGATCACGAGCCCCACGCGCTCCTGGTCAAAAGTCGCGAGAGCGTCCCGGATGGCTTGTTTGGCCGCCTCCAACCGGGAGGGCGGCAAGTCCTCCGCCAGCATGCTGCGCGAAACATCAAGCGCGAAGACCACATCCCGCCCGGTCAGGGAGGTCGCCTCGCTCCGCGGGGAATGCCCCGGCCTGGCTAAGGCCAAGACCAGCAAGGCCAGGGCACTGAGCCGTAAGACATCCCGCCACCGCAGCGGGGGGCCGGACCTACGGCCGAGCGACTCCATGACCCGGCGGCGCTCCCGGCCGGCCCGGGCTACCAGCCAGCCCGCAGCTGCCACCAGCAGCAGCAGCCAAAACATGGCCGGCCATTGAAAAACCCACCCCGTCATGGCACCACCCGTAGCCAAGTGGCTTCTAAAAACAAGGCGCTCACCAAGGCCCCGACCGCTCCCAAGAGCGGCAGCCAAAACCACTCCGCCACCCGCTCGAAGCTGCGGAGCGAAATCTCCGAGCGCTCCAGCTGATCGATCTCGCCATAAACCGATTTCAGAGAAGCGTAATCGTGGGCCTGCCGGAAGACCCCGCCCGTCTCTTGGGCCAAATGTTCCAGCACGCGCTCCGCCGGGGAAAGCTCCTCCAAAAGGGCCTCCGGACCGATCGACTCCCCCAGACTCACCACGTAGATCCGACAGCCCCAAGCCTTGGCCAACCCGGCCGCCTCCGTCGGCAGATGCGCCCCGGAATTGTTCTCCCCATCGGTCAGCAGAATGATGATCTTGCTGGAAAGCGCCTCGGCCGCCTGACCGCGCCCCGCGCTCTTGAGTTCTTCCAAATTTTGCAGCCGGGCCGCCGCGATGGCCAGCGCATCGCCGTAGGCCGTCCCATCCTCATTGGGTCGCTCCTGGATCTGCAAGCCCCGGACAATTTGCAAAAGCGCCTCATGCCCGAAAGTCAGAGGAGAGCGCGTATCGGCATAGCGGGCAAAGGTGATCAGGCCGATGAGATCGTGCGGGCGACCCCTTAGCGCCCCGCCATCCCCGGCGATGAAGCGCTCGACCATCTTCTTAGCCAAATCCATCCGCGTCAGCCTCTCCCCCTCGGGCCCCTCCAGCGTCATATCCATGCTGCTGGACACATCCACCAAAAGCTGAATGGCGATGCCTTCGCTGACCTCCTCTTGGTCGCTCGCATCGCCCTGCGGCCAAGCCAGCGCCGTCAGCACCAGCGCCACGGCCAGGCGGCGGAGGGTGGGCGGCAGCCACAGAATCCGCGCCCGCCCCCGCCGCCCCCCAGACCAGGGCTGGACCGAGGCCACCGGAAGGGCCGAGCGGAGGCCATCCCCCCGAGCCCACCACCACAGCAGCGGGATCAGGAGCAAAACCCAGGGAGCTCCGAAGCTCATTCCAACGCCTCCTTCTCTAAAGCCGCGCGCAGCGGAGACAAGGCCCCCGCCGGGCCATAGAGCGCCCCAACCAAAGCCTGCTCCACCTCCGTCGAAAGCTCGTCAGCTTCCTCCGCCAAAAGCCGTTCCATCAAGGGCACCGGACGCTCGCCCCGTTCGAGAGCCTCGCGCAGTGCCTGCCAGGGCGAGACCCCCTCCACCGCCTCGTCCCCCCGCCTTCGCTTTCGCCACCACAGGCCCCCTGCGACCAAAACGCCCCCCAACACCAGCCACCCAAAAAGCCCGGTCGCCCGCCCTCCCTCTGGGGAAGCCGAGGACGCGGGAAAGGGCTCCGGCGTGAAATCGTCCTCAGCCACCGCGCCATAACTCGCCACCACCACCCGGAGCGGCGGCAGCTCCTGCGAGCGGGTCTCGCCCGCTCGGGTCACCCGCGCCTGCCAACCCGCCAGCTCCACCGGACCCGCCTGCAAAGGCTGCAAGATCCAGCGCACCTCCTGCCGATACAGCCCCTCCTCCAGCGCCACCGGCCAGCTCTCGCGCGCCACCAGGTAGAGAGCCTCTTGCGCCGGCATCTCCAAGGCTAGCTCGGCGTAATCCGGGCTCACCCAGCTGGCCCGCAACTCCAGCACATCCCCCGGCCGGCACTCCTGGGGCGTGATCGTCCACCTCACCTCCGCCAGGCCCAGCATCGGGAGCCACGCTCCCAGTCCCCACAGCACCCCCCTCATTCGCCGGAATCGTCGAAATCTCGTCGCCGGCGCGCTTGGAAAAATCCCGCCAACGCCTCCACACAATCCGCCCCCACCTCCAAGCGCAGCCCATCCACGCCCACCGCCAGCAGCTCTTGTCGCAAGCCCGCCTCGGGCAGCGCGCTCTTGGCCGCCATCGCCGTCAGATCCACCACTTGCTGCTGGCCCGATTCCGCGTCCTCCATGCGGAGCAGGCCGCTGGCCAAGGAAGGCAGTCCCCGATCGCCAATCTGGATCGCATTGAAATCATGCCGCAGCGCCAAGGCTTGCAAATCCAGGAGAAAGGCCTCGCTCAAAAAATCCGACAGGAGGAAAGCAATCGAAGGCCGCCGCGCCAAGTGGCCGAAGCACTGGAGCGCCTCCGCGAGATCGGTGCCGCGTCCTTCGGGTTGGAAATTCTGCAAGGCATCCAGAATGCGGAGCGCATGGCGTCGGCCCTTGCCCGGCGGGATCACCTCCTCCACCTGCTCCGTAAAAAGAAGGAGACCCACGCGATCCTGATTGCGAACCGCCGCCAGCGTCAAAAGCGTGGCCGCCTCCACCAAGGTCTCGCGCTTTTGCCCACCCTCATCGTAGCGCATGGAGGCGGACAAATCGACCAGGAGATACACGAACTGCTCCCGCTCCTCGATGTAGCGCTTGATATGGGGCTGGCCAGTCCGGGCCGTCACCTTCCAATCCATCGTCCGGACATCATCGCCCGGCTGGTAAGGACGGACGTCCTCGAACTCCACCCCGCGACCGCGAAAAACGGAGCGATACTCCCCCGCCAAAAGATGCTCGACCGGCCGACGGCACCGGAACTCCAAAAGGCGCAAGCGGCTTTCAACTTCGTCCAACATGACATCACGAGAGCCTCCGCCCTCCACACTACTAGCCCGCAGACAGGGGCACCTGCTTGAGCAAACGCTCTAGCAAAACATCTGAATCCAGGCCCTCGGCCTCGGCGCGATAAGAAATGGCCACCCGATGGCGCAAAACATCGTGCGCCACCTCCTTCACATCCTGAGGCGTCGTGTAATCCCGCCCCTCCAGAAAGGCCTGCCCCCTGGCCGCCAACGAAAGATAAATGGAAGCCCGAGGGGAAGCGCCGAAGCGGATGTAGCGCTGCCAATCCAGCCCCGCCGCCTCCGGATCGCGCGTGGCCTGGACCAGGCGGAGAATGTAACGCTCCACCTTCTCATCCAAAAAGACCTCCTCGAGAGCCCCCCGCATCTCCACCAAAGCAGCCAGCGTCAGCACCGGCTCCACCTCCAGCATCGGTTCAGCCCGGGCCATCCGGCGCATCACCTCCAGCTCCTCATCGGTAGACGGATAGCCCACCTTCAGCTTGAACATGAAGCGATCGACCTGCGCCTCCGGAAGCTGGTAGGTGCCCTCCTGCTCGATGGGATTCTGCGTCGCCAGCACCAGAAAGGGCCTGGGCAGGGGGAAAGTCTCCTTGCCTAAAGTCACCTGCTTCTCCTGCATCGCCTCCAAAAGAGCGCTCTGGACCTTGGCCGGAGCGCGATTGACCTCATCCGCCAGCAGAAGATTGGCAAAGATCGGGCCCTTCTCGGGGGTGAACTGGTGCTCGCGGGGATCGTAGACCAGCGTGCCCGTCAAATCGCCCGGGAGCAGATCGGGGGTGAATTGGATGCGACTGAAGGCCGCGTGCATGGCCTTGGCCAAGCTATTGACCGTCAGGGTCTTGGCCACCCCGGGCACCCCCTCCAGCAGGACATGCCCGTCGCACAAAAGCGCCAAAAGCAAGCGCTCGACCAGCTTCTCCTGCCCCACCACCACCCGAGCCACCTCGCGCCGCACAGCTTGCAAGGTCTCGGCGGCGGGTAGGGGGGCAGAACTCATCCGGAAAAAATTACGCGCTGGCTAGGAAAGGGTTTCCAGCCATCCACCCTCTAAGCGGCGGTGGCAAGCGGCAGTCGAAGCCACAGCCCCTCAAAAAGCCCTTCTACCAAGCACCCCAAACCCCGAACCCCGAACCCTGAATCTTCACAAGAGTCGTTGGTTCGCGAACCTCACAGTGATATCAGCAAGGACACAAACCTCTGAAATCACCCCGCCCAGATCACCGGATAGACGCACCCCAAGCCAGAAAAACCTTGCAAACCCGGGGCCCGAAGCGCATGCGCAAGGAGAGACTCACCCCGTGATATCACTTCGCAAGGTGATACGAATAAGTACTGTTCTCTTTAATAATGGCTCGCTTGTTCTTAATAGCCCTGTTTTCACTTTTTTTAGTAAATTGCAGTGAACCGAATTACCTCTATTATGGAGTTTCTAAGAGTGATCCTCAACTTGTATTTTCTAACTCTTACAATGAGAAAGGAAAGTATCAAACACAAAGCACACTGCTAGATTCTCCGAGAATAGAAGTGGTTCATTTAGGCACATACTCAGTTGAAGATTTTTCACTACTAAAATCTACAGTGCGATTTTGGGGGTTTATGGACACTGCAAAATATGAAATAATCGAAGTTTCTATAGAAAATAGAGATCTCAACAATAACATCCTGAGTCACATAAAAAATAAATCTCTAGATTTACCACTAAAGTCACCTAGTGAATCTAGACCAGAAATATCAAGAATATACAGACGCAGTGAAATGCCTGATCGGATTATTCAGACTATAAATATCCTGATAAAGGATGGAAATAAGACTAAACCTATTTATTATGAATTTAGACTACACAAAACAAGTAAAGGCGGCTGGGATGCCGTAATGGGAATTTAGAGAACAAGGCAGCGCACACCAATCCACTACCGCGCCTTGAGTCGAAATTTTAATGATATTTATGAACTTTAACCTGAAATCAAAGTGCGCCCTCCGGTAGTGGATGGGTGGCTTTGGACGTTCTCTCAAAAAATGACAGAGGCTCCCAAGGAAGCGGCGATACGGTGTGAGCTTTGCGGAGATGAGACAGAGCCATCGGAGATCGCAGTCGTAGATGGCAAGACTTGCTGTCGACCATGTTCTGCCTCAATTCGCTCCGATCTCATGCTGGTCGATCATTTCATCTCGTGGCACGGTGATCTGCCAATCGCTCAGATGAAGATTACTAGATATCCAGAGCGAACAGAGTTTCGGCCTGGGCTTTTTGGTGCTGTTGCGGAGTTCGAGCTTCCGGATATTCTTGGATCGATCACGATGCGAGCCGACGGTCAGTGTGATTCTGATGCACTCCGGGTCTCCACCGGCGAACAGATTCTTTGCAGCTATGCGATTCTGATCAACCCGTCCGAGGTCTCCGATCATCTGTCAGCCACCTACGACACAATCGGGAGAGAACAAGCGGGTGGACACCAACCGCCTACACGCCCTGACTCGACGTGACCCTGTTTACTTCAACCCTTAACCCTGTTGTGGAGTGGCGCTGCCTGTAGGCGGCGGGTCACCCTTGACGTTCTCCTGAAGAAAGATGCCTGACACGATCATGAAAACCATGTCTCTCTACATCTCTCTGGGATGCATCGTTGTGGGCAGCCAATTGCAGGCAGAGGAACCGCATTTCCGCACGGCGTCGGTAAAACTGACTTCAGAGATCGCTAAGGGTTCTATTCGCGGCGAAACTGCAATCCAGATGGCGGCGGCGGGAATTGATTTCCCAGTCCTTCTTCAGCGGGCTATCGAGGGTGATAGAGCAGCGGTTAAGCTGCTTTTTTGGTCAAGCGCCAACATCGGGTTGGACGGTGGAGCTGCGGATGGCTTTGGCTCCTACCTACTTGACGTGGCTGAGAAGATCGGAGATGCCAAGCTTTCGCAGATTCTCTCGTCAATCAAAGATCCAGAGACACTCGAAACCATTAGATTCTTCTTATTGGACGAATCTGGGTTTTCCATACCTGAAGAGGGCTCCAGCGAGAAAGCTATTACGGCGGTTTCAGAATTGTTACCAAAGACATGGGTGCACTTGAACTCAATTGGAGAACAAGACGTCGCACCACAATCCGCTACCCGCACCGAGTCGAAGTCGGAGGGTGACGACAAACTTCAACCTGAATCGGAGGAGCGCTCCCGGTAGCGGATGTGTGGACTTCGACGTTCGGCTGAGAAATGATAACCCTTGCAGCTATCTTCGGGATCCTAGCTATAGGTCTCGGGCTATGAAGTGGACCCATAAACCGGAGCCAGGAAGTAGTTGAAGAATTGGAGCTGTTCTGAGTGGGTGGATTCACACCGAAAAAGAACAGACCGATGAGCAAAAGAAAGAGAAGGCACCTGAGTGCCGAATTTAAGGCCCGAGTA
>JBCCJK010000058.1 GCA_039027815.1 Verrucomicrobiota bacterium | reverse complement strand
CGGTGTCTTTCGAGCCAGCCCTGCGTTGCTCCTCGGTTACGGTGCCTGCACCGCGCCCTCGTCGCGCCTTGGTCTGGCCCGAAATCCACTCGGCCATTCTACCAGCCAATTCTGCAGCTTGGTATTAGCCCAAGCCCCGTGCTTCCAAATCGTCTTCCTCCCAGCCGAGGTAGTGGCCGAGCTCATGCAGGTAGGTCACGCGAACTTCTCTCCGGTAGGTGGCGGGATGCTGGTGGGCGAAGTCCCAGAGGGAAGTGAGGTAGAGCGTGATGCGGGGGACGTCTTCGGGATCGCTAGGAGCGCTCTGCAAGCGGCTGGCCCCCTCAAACAAGCCTAAGAAATCGCCCTCGGCCTCATCCAGAATGAGCAGGCATTCGCGGGCTGCTTGGCGCAGCTCTTCGGGCAGTTCTCGCAAGACTTCTTCCACCACGGTTTCGGCTGCCGCCAAGCGCTCTTGTTGGTTCATGGTGAACTGCTTGCTGCTCTTGAGAAAGGACTGGGCTCGGCCCGATTTCTGCACAATGACCCTATCATGAAGAAGTTGTTTCGTCAGCGGGACCGGATCGAGGAGGCTGACTTGGAGAAGGGGCTCAAGAACCTGATCTACGACGGAATCTGTTCCCAGACAATGGGAGTGCTGACGGGCGGGGCCTTTCTGGTGGCCTTCGCTCTCCAGCTCGGTGCTTCCAACTTCGTGATCGGTTTTTTCGCGGCCATCATGCCGCTTTGCCAGCTCTTGCAGATTCCGAGCATTCTCTTGGTGGAAAAGTTCCGCAATCGCAAGGCGCTGGTGGTCATCCCGGTCATTGTGGCGCGGTCGGCCTGGCTGGTGGTGCCCTTTCTCCCCTTTCTCTTCCCCGAGCCGGCCCGGGTGCCCATGCTGGTCGGGCTGCTTTTCTGGTATTTCGCCCTCAGTGTGCCGGCCGGGTGCGCTTACAATTCGTGGATTCGCGATCTCATCCCCGAGGAACGGTTTGGGAAGTTCTTTGGGAAACGCTGGGCGGTCATCACCTTCGCCGGGGCCATTCTCACGCTGGCGGCTTCCTTCGGGATCGCGCCCCTCAAGGCCTGGACGGGGAGCGAAATTCTTCCCTACAGTTTGGTCTTCGGGGTGGCCGGCTTGGTCGGCATCAGTGGTTCGATTTTTCTCTGTCGCACGCCCGAGCCCAAGCCGGAGCCGAGCACGACCACCAGTCCCTGGAAGATGCTGGCAGAGCCTTTTCGCTCGGCTGATTTCCGCAAGCTCCTCTTTTTCACCGGTCCGTGGAATTTCGCCCTCAATATGTCGGCCGCCTTCTTCGGGGTCTATCTCCTGAAGAATCTGGGGATGCCCATTTCGACGGTCATTTTCCTGGCGGTCACGAGCCAGTTTGTGAACGTCTTTTTCTTCCGCATCTGGGGGGATTTGGCGGACCGGTGGAACAACCGAAGCGCCCTCCTGGTGGCCGGGCAGTTGTTCTTTTTCAGCGTGCTGCTCTGGCCCTTCACCACCTTTCCTGAGAAGCACGATTACACCTTAGCGCTCCTCATTCTCATCCATGTGCTGGTGGGCATTTCCACGGCCGGGGTCAATCTCTGCGTGGGAACGCTGGCCCTCAAAAGCGCGCCCAAGGGCAAAGCGACCGCTTACCTGGCCTCCAACACGGTGGTGGCAGGCATCGCGGCCACCCTGGGACCGCTCGTGGGCGGCTTGCTGGGGGATTTTTTTGAAATGCGAGAGTTCAAGATGGGCTTTACCTACACGGAGGTGGCGGATGGCCAGGAGTTCTCCGTGCCGGCCTTCAATCTCCGCGGGCTGGACTTCGTTTTTCTCCTGTCGGCGATTTTGGGCGCCTACGCCATGCACCGCTTGGCCTTTGTGAGAGAACCTAGCAAGTCCGAGGAGAAGCTGGGGCTGAGTGTGCTTTTCCATGAAACCCGCAAGGCGGTCACGCACGTCTCGAACGTGGCCGGACTCCGGAAGCTGACCTACTTCCCCTTCGAGATCCTGGTCAAGGGCTACGGGGCGGGGCGGGCCATGGTGGGCTTCATGGCCAAACCGCGGAAGCCGCTCATTGAGCGCCTCTTCAGCGATTCGCCGGAGGTGGAGAGACAGCTCGAGAGTGCCGAAACCGAGCCGGTGGCCGCCATCCGACGGCAGTTCCAGAAGGCCATTTGGGTGGAAGACGAGGAGGAGGGCCCCGGGGGACCCGCGGTGCTGCGCAATCCCATGAAAGGGCTGAAAACCAGCCAATCGCTTCGTCCGCGGCTGCCTTTTGCCCCACCTTTCGGCCAAGGGACGGAATGACCGCCCGGTGGGGGGGCGGGCCTGGGCTTGGTCCGGCTGGACGAGCTCTTGCTTCTAGCGGGCGCGGGGGTGGGTCTTTTGGTAGACTTCTTTCATCCGCTCGGTGCTGACGTGGGTGTAGATCTGGGTGGTGCTGAGACTGCTGTGGCCGAGGAGTTCTTGCACGCTGCGGAGGTCGGCCCCGTTGTCGAGCAGGTGGGTGGCGAAGCTGTGGCGCAGTTTGTGGGGGCTGGCCTCGACCGGGAGGCCGCTCAGCTGGTGATACTTTTTGAAGAGACTCCCCACGGCTTGAGTGCTCATGCGCTTGCGAAGCTTGCTCAGGAAGAGGGGGCCGTGACGGACTTCGGCCGCCAGGAGGTAGCGTTCCAGGGCCTCCCTGGCGGGACGGCCGAGGGGCACGAGTCGTTCCTTCCGCCCTTTTCCAAGGACGCGGACGGTGCCGGAATAGAGATCGACGTCTTCCAGGTTGCAGGCAGCCAGCTCGGCCAAACGAACGCCGGTGCTGTAGAAGAATTCGAGGATGGCGGCATCCCGCTGTGGCATCCAGGAGGGCGCTTGCTTCGAGAGCTCGATCTCAAAGGGCATGGCCAAGAGGGTCTCGACCTGCTTTTGCGTCAGGACGAGGGGCAGCTTTTTTTCCAATTTGGGCAGGCCCACTTCCAGTAAGGGGTTCTGGGGCAGGTCTTTCCTTTGGCAAAGAAAGCGGTAAAACGAGCGGAGCGCGGCGAATTCCACGCGGATGGTGGCCTTGGCCTTGCCGGCTTTCATCAGTTGGTAAAGCCAGGCGCGGAAGTCTTCCGCGGTGGCCCGCTTCCAGCCCCGAAAAGGGCGCTGCCCCGCACGAAAGGCTCGCAGGGCCTTTTGGTAGTTGAGGAGCGTGCGGGGGGAGGCATGGCGCTCGACCGAGAGAAACTCGAGAAACTCTTCCACCAGGGGATCGCTGGCACGCGGCATGGCCTAAGGTAAACGAAGGATCTTGGTTAAGAAACCTGAAACAATTTTCCGACTGGCGGGGAGGAATGATTTCGCGATGGTCCGGCATGCTGACCAAGCGTGTCATTCCCTGCCTCGATGTGACCGAGGGGCGGGTCGTCAAAGGCACCAATTTCGTGGGCCTCCGGGATGCGGGGGATCCGGTGGAGCAGGCCATCGAATACAATCGACAAGGCGCGGACGAGCTGGTCTTCCTCGACATCACGGCTAGCTCGGATCACCGGGCGACCATGGTGGAGGTCGTGCAACGAACCGCGGAAAACTGCTTCATGCCTTTGACGGTGGGTGGGGGCATCCGCACGGTCGAGGACATGCGCCGGATGCTCCTGGCGGGGGCCGACAAGACCGGGCTGAACACGGCCGCCGTGAAGACGCCCCAGGCCATTGACGAGGGCGCGCGCGCCTTTGGGGCTCAGTGCATCGTGGTGGCCATCGATGCCAAGCGGAATGAGACGGGCTCCTGGACGGTCTTCACCCACGGCGGGCGGCAGCCGACGGAGCGCGACGCCATCGAGTGGGCGCGCGAGGTTTGGAATCGCGGGGCAGGCGAGATTCTCCTCACGAGCATGGATGCTGATGGGACCAAGGCCGGCTACGACCTGGAGCTGACGGCGGCCGTCAGCAGCGCGGTCGACATCCCGGTCATCGCTTCAGGTGGGGCGGGCACGGTCCAGCACATGATCGAGGTCCTGGAGGTCGGGAAGGCGGATGCCGTGCTGGCGGCCAGTATTTTTCACTACAAGGAAATGACGGTCGGCCAGGTCAAGGCCCAGCTTTCGGCGGCCGGGCTCCCCATGCGGGTGTGCACCTAAAAATGGCCGAACAGCTCGACAAGAGGGCGCTTTCGTGCCAAGATTGACATGTTCGGCAGGTTTTCTGTCAAACTCTCTCCTCTTTCAAAAACTATGATTTCTACCGCCTTTCTCCGGGGTGTCCTTGTCTGGGATGACCTCGGCACCGCCATTCCCTTTGTGGATCATTGCAAAGAGATTGAACGCGAAGAACCGGGGAGTTCCTTCGGTTTCACTTGTGTCTCCCAAGATGGTCTTTTGGGAGCCTCTTTCGGCGTCAGTTCGGAAACGATGGCCATGACCTCCCCCCTGATTTGCGTGGCTTTGCGGGATGTGAATACGGGATTGACTCGTGAGCTGAGAGCGTGGTTCCGCAACTGGACCAAGAAACGGCGCGGGATGCCCGGGGTGCTGGCGGTCATTCCGAGCGGGGCCGAATCGAATCGCGGACGCGGGCGACGTTACTTCCAAGCGGTCGCCAACACGGCCGGAATGAACTTCGCCTGGGGCCTGGAAGAGTTTCACCAGAACGTGCGCGAGTTCGCTCACGAGAAGCTGGTGGCGGCTTGAGGGCTCAGGGGGAGCCCTGGTGGCTCGGTCTTACTCGGTCTCAGGCGGCCTTGGTGACGGCGCTTTGGCCGGTTTCCGAAGCCGGTTTGGCCTCTTCCTGGCTTCGAGGGGTGTTCACGATGATGCGGGTGTCCGGGCTATCGCTGAGGTAAGCCCAGGCCCAACCGAGCAGGACCGAGACCTTGTTTCGGAATCCCACCAGAAAGAGGATGTGGATGAAGAGCCAGGCGGCCCACGCGATGAAGCCCCGCAGCTTGGTCTTTCCGACTTGGACCACGGCGTGATTTTTCCCGATGATGGCCATGTTGCCTTTGTCGAAGTAGACGAAGGGCTTGCGCTCGCCCGTGATGAGCTGCTTGGCGACGTGATTGCCCATTTGCATGGCGGCTGGGGCCACGCCGGGGACCATCTGCCCTTTGACGTCGGTCATTTTCACGATGTCCCCCAGGACGAAGACTTTGCGATTTCCGGGGAGGGAGAGGTCGGGTTCCGGGGTGATGCGGCCTCCCCGGTCGGTTTCCACGCCGAGCTGACGGGTCAGGCTGGTGGCCTCGACCCCGGCCGTCCAGAGGAGGGTGCCGGCTTCGATTTCGGTGCCGCCTTGCAAGATGAATTTCCCCTTCTGGGTGTCGGAGACAAATTTTCCAAGAAGGACTTCCACCCCCAAGCTCTCCAAGCGCTCTTTGGTGTAGTCGGAGAGATCTTGATCGTAGACGCCCAGGAGGCGGTCCGCGCCTTCGATGAGGACGATGCGGAGGTCGTGGGTGTTGATGTGGCGGAAGTTGGTGTGGAGGGAGCGCCGGGCGAGGTCAGCAAAGGCCCCGGCCAGCTCGACGCCCGTGGGCCCACCCCCGGCGATCGCGATCGTCATGAGCCGTTTGCGCTCGGCCTTATCCTCGGTCATTTCCGCTTTTTCGAGATTGGCTAGGACGGTGCGGCGGATGTCGTTCGACTCGGCCAACGTTTTGAGACTGAGAGTGTGCTCGCTCCAATGGTCGTTTCCGAAGTAGCCGGTTTTGGCTCCCGTCGCCACCACGAGGATGTCGTAGGAGTAGACCTTTCCCTGGGCTCCCGTCGCGGTCTTGGCCTCCACATCAACGGCCGTGATCTCGTCCATGAAGGTTTCGACATTGCGGGCCTTGGCCAAGACTTGGCGGATGGAGCGGGCGATGTCGGGGGCCGCGAGGGAAGCGGAAGCCACTTGGTAGAGCAGCGGCTGGAAGAGGTGGTGGTTATTTTGATCGACTAACGTGACCTCGAATTCCTTCTTGCCTGCGAGCTTTCGGGCGCAGCCGAGACCGGCAAATCCGGCCCCCAAGATGAGAACTTTTTGTGTGCGTGCCGGTTTTGCCATGGGTCGATCTGGGTTGGTGAAACAGAGAGAATTGCGTTCGGGAAGAAGCCGAGTCTTTTCTGTACCAAGAACCGCGGATGGTAAAACCTTAAGCGTAGGGAATTTGCCCTGGCACCCCGGCCAAAAGCTGGGGTGACTGACGGGGCTCGAACCCGCGACAACCGGTACCACAAACCGGGGCTCTACCACTGAGCTACAGTCACCATCTCCTGACGAGGGTGGCAAGGATAGGAGAATGACCCCGGATTTTCCAGTGAAAATTTGCGATCGGCCGGAGGCTTGCTTCGCGGTAGATTGACACGATGGATCGGGATGCAGCAGGCATTCAAAGAGTGGGACGCGGTCTGTCACTTCCTCGGCGCGGGAGAGCAGTCCATCCTGCTGCGGAAGGGGGGAATCGCGGAGGGCAGGGCGGGCTTTTCTTTCAAACACGAGAGCTTTTTCCTGTATCCGACCGCCTTCCATGAGGCGGGAGAGGCGCTCAAATGGCCGGTAGCGCCGGGCCCCAGCCGCGATCTGGAAAAAGAAGGGGTCCAGCTGAGCTACTTCGCGCGCGCGGAGTGGTCCGTCCTTTTGGACGATTGGGCCCAGGTTGAGGCCTTGGCCCCGCTCCACTGCTGGACGGAAAATGTGGTTCGCGAGCGCTTCACCTGGAACGAGAAGTCTGGGCGGGATTGCCTGAGCCTGGCGTTGGTGCGGGTCTTCCAGCTGAGGGAGCCTTTTGGGTTTCCCTACCAGAAACGCTATGGGGGCTGTCGCTCCTGGATCGAAGTCCCCGAGCCGGAAGGGGAATGGCAAGCGAATTGGAGGCCCGTGGTGAGCGACGAAGTGCACCAAGAACGCGACCAGCGCGCTCGGGCGCTGGTGGGCCGTTCTCCCACTTGATCTGACAGCTTGGTATTAAGGAACCACCCAACCGCGACCGACCAGCCCGACGATTTCCGCCAAGTCGGGGGCATCCGGCTCTCCCAGGGAACGCAGCTGAAGCGTGGCGCGGGCAGTTCGTTTGATCAAATTGGCGGTTCCGCTCGTCTCGAGGGCGCTGGTGGGATCGAGGCCTTCTTCGAGAGAGATTTGAGTCGAGTTAAGAAGGCGTAGGTGGAGCGCGGAGTCCCGGCGGACGTAGGCGTAGCCCGCTTCGCCGTCCGCGGTTTCCATGCGAAAGCACCTCCAGATTTCATCGTCGGCAAAGCGGAAATTGTAGTAGGCGGCCGGCGTCAGGATGACGCGGAAGGTCCCGGTGAGAGCTTCTTCTTCTGCCAGGAATTGCGAGAGACTCTTGGCGTTGTAGCCGCTGTAGCTTTCCCAATCGAGGAGGTATTGATCCCCGACCACTTCCAGCGCCACCTGCGAAAGCGCGCCGTTGGGGAGGACGAGTCGGCCGTGCACGAAAGGGAGGGAGTCGAGGGCCTCGAAGCTCGGGTCCAAGAGTTCGACCGGACGGGGGACCGCCCATTCCTGCTCCACGCCACTCAAAAAGACCGTTTCGAGCCCAGGCTGCTTTCGGATCAGGCGGAAGCGTTCGGACACGGTGGTGGCGTCGTGATACTTTTGGAGAAACGAGAAGATTCTTTTGCGATCCAGGAGGGAGGGATCGAGCGCAAGGCTGCCGGAGATCTCTACTTTTCGGCTCGCTTGTGCGTTTTGAGTCATTTCTGCCGGGCTGTCACTCCCCGCCTGGAAGAGGAGGACCAGAACCAGAATCCCGGCCAAGAGACCGGCCATTGTCAGAAAAAGGCGTGATCGGCGACCCATGATTCGGGTGCCATCGAAGCTCTTCTTGCCTGAATTCAAGGTGCCCTTTGGGAAGAAGCGATGGTTTTTTTGCACCTCATGGGAGGGGTCATCGGTCCGACGCCGCGCGGGAATACGGGTCACTTTGCCGATGTTGGGACCCTCTATGTCCTGCCGAATGCTGGTCGAAAAGCGGCCTTGTTTGCCTCGTTTCGATCGGTGGGGCTGGGGTGGGTCCGGTGGCATAGGAGGAGACGAGTCTTCGCTTGCTGAAGAATGTCAGCGCTCCTCGTCTAGAGATCAAGAGCCGGAGGAAAATCTCTAGCTGCTCACAAGAGCTGTGGCTGGGAGGCGCCTGCGAGGAGGACTTCGAGCGCTTTCCGGTAGGGACTGCGCATGGGGTAGTCGGCCAAGTCTTCCCTCGGAACCCAAAGGCCTTCGCGGCGGCGGGTTTGGCCTGGGTGAATGGTCAACTGGACGCGGTATCGAGTGATGGTGTAGCGAAGTCGATGGAGAATGGCCCCCGCTTTCTCGGCGGCGCTCGCTTCGGGCAGCCTCCACATGCCGGAGCGAGCGGGGTCGGGCGTGAGCAGGACCGCGCGGCCCCTGGTGAGAAAGGCGACCGCTTCTTGCCGCTCGGTCATGGTCTTTTTGCGCTCCTTTTTGGGAAGGGTTTCCGGCTTCCTGCTGAGACAAAAGGCGCTGACCGGACATTCTTGGCAGGCAGGATTGAGTCCGCAGAAGGTTTGGCCCAGCTCCATGATGGCGGAGTTGAAGACGGCTGCTTTTCTCGGCGCCAGGAGGGTTTCAGCCGTCTCCCAGAGCCAGCGCTGGCCGGCCTTGGAGTCGATGGGAACTTCCCGCTCGAGCAAGCGAGTCAAGACGCGCGCGACGTTGCCATCGACGATGGGAGCGGGACGATTGAAGGCAAAGCTGGCCACGGCACCCGCGGTGTAGCGTCCCACTCCCGGCAAATCGAGCAGGCCTTCCATGTCGATAGGAAACCGTCCCGCGTGTTCTTCTTCGATTTTGAGGGCGGCCTTCTGCAGATTGCGAGCGCGATTGTAGTAGCCCAAGCCTTCCCAAGACTGCAAGACCTCCGCCTCGGGGGCACCTGCTAGGACAGCCGTGTTGGGAAAACGCTCCATCCAGCGGGAGTAGTAGCCTCGTTCAAGCACCGTTTGGATGCGGGTCTGTTGCAGCATCAGCTCCGAGACGAGAATGGCGTAGGGATCGCGGGTCCGCCGCCACGGGTAGTCTTTCCCCTGGGTCTCGAACCAGCCGCAAAGCGCTCTTCGGAATGCCGAAACATTCTCGAGAGGGTTGCGCCCTGGCTTCTTCTCCATGATCGATTTCCTGATGTCGGATCCGCCTGCCCGCAAGTTGACTTCGCACACCCAGCCCCTCACGAGCGAGCAAGTGGAACCCCTCCGAAAGGTCCTGGAAGAAGCGGGCTTCGAGTTCCTCAAGAAGGACTACACTCTCTACGCGGCGCGGAAACCGGGAGTGAACGTGTCGGTCTATGCGAAGGGGCCGAAGGTCCTCATTCAGGGAAAGGGCACCCGCGAGTTCATCCAGTTTCTTTTGGAACCTCTGGTGCTGGGAGAGGCGCAACTCGGCTATGAAGAAGAGCACCACCCGGAGTGGTTTTCACCCCACTTCGGGATCGATGAAAGCGGCAAGGGTGATCTTTTCGGGCCGCTCGTGATCGCGGGAACCTACGTCGATCCCGAGGTGACCCGGGAGTTGCTCGCGCTCGGCGCCATGGATAGCAAACGCATCAGCTCGGATGCGCGCATCCGGGACCTGGCCGATTCCATGCGCAAGGTGGCCGGTCTCAAGCATGAGGTGGTCTTGATCCCCCCCACTCGCTACAACCAACTCTACCAGCAGTTTGGCAATCTCAATCGACTGCTGGCTTGGGGGCACGCCAAGGTCATCGGCCTGCTTCAGGAGCGGGTGCCGGAGTGCCCTCGGGCGCTCAGTGATCAGTTCGCCCGGCCTGACTTGATCGAACGAGCTTTGCAGGAGCGCGGCACCGAAATCACCCTGGAGCAGCGGACCAAAGCGGAGTCGGATCCGGCGGTGGCAGCGGCTTCCCTTTTCGCGCGCGAGGCCTTCATTGATTGGCTGGATCGGGCCGGCCAGCCGCTGGGGGAATCGCTTCCCAAGGGCGTGTCTCCCAAGGTCAAAGAAGTCGGCCGGACTTGGATGAAACGCTTTGGAGAAGAGGCTCTTTCTGAGATCGCCAAGATGCATTTCAAAACGTCGAAGGAGTTGAGGGAGAACGACTTTTGATTGCCCAAAAAAACTTTGCGCGCCATCGGTCTGCCCCTCGGAAACTGGCACATCGTCTGCTTCGTAAGCCTCTGGGCATGAAGACGGTAACGAAACGGGAACTGGTGATGGAGGTCGCGAATGAAACGGGACTGACCCAGCACCAAGTCTTCGACGTGATCCAAAAAACGCTCGATTTGGTGACCGATACCTTGGCCGAGGGAGATCAGGTGGTGCTGCGCAATTTTGGGGCCTTCCAGGTCAAGGTCACCAAGTCAAAAATCGGTCGCAACCCGAACAAGCCCGGGACCGAGCTGGTCATCCCTCCTCGCGCGGTCGTGAAGTTCAAGCCGGGCAAGGAAATGAAGGAACGCGTGGCGGCGGTTCTTCCCGATTTGACTCCCGGGCAGTAAGGGGCAGTAGGAGTGGGAGACCACCACCACCGGCTTGGCTCGGGAGCGGACGGGCTAGGGAACTCTCTTGGCCCGCCTTCTCATACCAAGCTCCAGAATTCACAGGAAGAATGGAGGGAAGGTGTTGTGTGGAAGAGGCGCTGAAGCGCGGGGAAGGAAGAGCCGGAGTCTTTCGAGCCAGCCCTGCGTTGCTCCTCGGTTACGGTGCCTGCACCGCGCCCTCGTCGCGCCTTGGCCTGGCCCGAAATCCACTCGGCCATTCTACCAGCCAATTCTGCAGCTTGGTATCAGGAGGACCCTGG
>JBCCJK010000057.1 GCA_039027815.1 Verrucomicrobiota bacterium | reverse complement strand
GGCCGAGTGGATTTCGGGCCAGACCAAGGCGCGACGAGGGCGCGGTGCAGGCACCGTAACCGAGGAGCAACGCAGCGCTGGCTCGAAAGACACCGGCTCTTCCTTCCCCGCGCTTCAGCGCCTCTTCCCCACAACACCTCCTCTCCATTCTACCAGTGAATTCTGGAGGTTGGTATTATTGGTCGCTGCGAAGGGCTTTCGCCGGATCGAGGCGGGCCGCAAAAAGAGCCGGAATCATGGCCCCAAGCGTGCAGACCACTAAGGCGGAGAGAGCGATCAGAAACATATCCATCGCCATCAGCTTGGCGGGGATGCCCTCGTCCAGCCCGTAGACCTCGGCCGGAAAGGGATCGATTCCCAAGCGTTTGAGAAAATTCTGAATCCCCGGCAGATTGGCCACCGTCGCCTTCGCCAAAAGCGCCCCCATGGCCGCCCCCACCGCGCCCACCGCCACGCCCTGGGACAGGAAAACCCACACGATCTGCGACATGCGCGCGCCCAGGGCCTTCATGACCCCGATCTCCTTCCGCTTCTGGAACGTGGAGGTGAAAAGCGTGATCATGATGCAAAAGGCCGCCACGATGCAGATGAAAAACAGCAGCACATACATCATCGAGCGCTCCCGCCGAATGGCGCTGAACCAAAGATCGAATTTTTGGATCCACGAAGTCGCGTAAAGACCCTCTGGAAGCTGCTCTTGGAGCGCCAAAGCCGTCCGCTCGGCTCGGTAGGCATCCTTGGTTCGCAGGGCCACTCCATGGACCGAATCCCTGAGCGAATACAGCTCTTGCCCCACATGAATCGGCACCAGGACCGCTGGGCTCAAGGGTGTGCTCTTGAAAAGCCCGATCACCTCCAGCTCCTTGGGCAGCACGAGCGACTTCAGTTGAGCGAGCGCGTCTTCCTCCTCGGCCGGATCCGGCGGCGTGGCCAAGCGATCCAGCATCGCGAAAACCTCACGCGCCCTCGCCTTCTCAAAAGCCCGTTCCTCTCCCTCGACCGCCAGCGGGAAGTCCAGAAAATCGAGCAGCTCAAGGATCGCCTCTCGGTCCGACTTGCGAAGATCCTCACCCAATAGACGAATGAGAAGCGCCTCCATCTCCTGCGCCCGGACCTCAGGGAAAAGCAAACGCTCGCCCTCGGAGCGACCGTTCTCTGCAAACGTCTCCAAAAGGGATTGGGCCGACTCCGGCTGCAACTCCGCCAACGGAGGACGCTCCAGATCCGTGAACGCATCCAAGACATCGTTGAGATTGCCCGGCGAATAAATCGTGACCGTATCCCCCACGCGCACCCCCAAACTCTCAGCCAAAACCGAACCCATCAACATCGGCCCATCCGCCGAAGGATTCCCCAGCGCCTGGGCGAAATCGAAAGCCTGCCCCCCCATGGACTCCTCCAACTTCCGGCGCTGCTCTGGATCATCGTCCGTGATGGCCCGCATCAGATGGGCATCGCGGCGGCCGTTGAAATCCAGGAACACCTTGCCTTCCACGATGGGGTAGCTGGCCTCGACCGCCTCGGAAGCCCGCTCGCCCAAGGCCCCCACGCCCTTCCAATCGACAATCGGGAAGGCCCCCGCTTGCGGATCATACTTCGCTTCCAGCAAAATATGCGGCTCATACCCCAGAAGGCGCTCGGTCACCTCCTCCTCAAAGCCATGCATGACCGCGATCACCACCGTCATGATCCAGACCCCGAGCATCACCCCCACTACCGAAAAAACCGTCACCACCGAAACCACGCTGCGCTTGGGTCGCAGGTAGCGCAGGGCCAGAAAAAGGGAGAAAGGAGCGCGCATGCCGGAGGACCGCCACGGCCCGCGCCACCCTCTCGATTCCGAGAGAGGATGCAAGCAGCAAGCCTATCATGCCAAGCTGCCGAATTGGCTGGTAGAATGGCCGAGTGGATTTCGGGCCAGACCAAGGCGCGACGAGGGCGCGGTGCAGGCACCGTAACCAAGGAGCAATGCAGGGCTGGCTCGAAAGACACCGGCTCTCCCTTCCCCGCGCTTCAGCGCCTCTTCCCTACATCACCTTCCCTCCATTCTTCCAGTGAATTCTGGAGGTTGGTATCAGCCCCTCGGCAAAGCCGGGATTCTCGATTGCCTTGCGGGCAATCGCTCGTAGATCAAGGCCATGCCCAAGGCACCCCAAAACGCCATCCAGCCCACCCGCGCCGAAGACTTTCCGGAGTGGTACCAGCAGGTCATCAAGGCGGCCGACATGGCGGAGAACTCGGAGGTCCGCGGCTGCATGGTCATCAAGCCCTGGGGCTACGGCATCTGGGAACGCATGCAGCGCATCTTGGATGATCGCTTCAAGGCCACCGGCCACCAAAACGCCTACTTCCCCCTCCTCATCCCCCTGAGTTACCTTGAAAAAGAAGCCGAGCACGCCGAGGGCTTCGCGACCGAATGCGCCGTGGTGACCCATCACCGCTTGGAGGCGGAAAAACAGGAGGACGGCCGCACCAAAATGGTTCCCAGCGGCCAGCTGAGCGAGCCCTACATCATCCGCCCCACCTCCGAAACCGTCATCGGCGCCGCCTTCGCCCGCTGGACGCAGAGCTACCGGGACCTCCCTCTTCTCATCAATCAATGGGCCAACGTCATGCGCTGGGAAATGCGTCCTCGCCTCTTTCTCCGGACCGCTGAATTTCTCTGGCAAGAGGGCCACACCGCCCACGAAACCGAGGAGGAGGCTCTGGAAGAAACAGTCAAAATGCAAGGCGTCTACCAAGACTTCCTCCGCGAGCACCTGGCCATCCCAGTCATCGCGGGAGAAAAGACGGAAGCGGAACGCTTTCCCGGCGCGGAAATCACCCTGACCGTCGAAGCCATGGTGCAGGACAAGAAAGCCATCCAAGCCGGCACCTCCCACTTCCTCGGGCAAAACTTCGCGAAAGCGCAAGACATCCGCTTCGTCGGGCGGGACAACAGCTCCCAGCACGCCTGGACCACCAGTTGGGGCGTCTCCACCCGGATGATTGGCACCCTCATCATGGCCCATGGGGATGACGATGGCCTCCTCCTCCCGCCCTCGGTCGCCCCCACCCAAATCGTCCTCCTCCCCATCACCCCCAAACCGGAAAGCGCCCAAGCCATCCGGGAGGCCTGCGAGGCCCTCGCGGAAACGCTCCGTCTGGAATGTCGCTTTCGCCAAGAGCCAGTGCGGGTGGCGGTCGATGACCGGGATCTCCCCGGCGGGCAGAGGAAATGGGATTGGATCAAAAAAGGCGTCCCCCTCCGACTCGAAATCGGTCCGCGCGACCTCGAAAGCCGGAAAGTCTGCGTCAATCGACGCGACCAACCACCCGCCGAAAAATCCTTCATGGCTCGCGAAGACTTCCTCCGCCAAGCCGAAGAAATCCTGGAAGAAATCCACCAGAGTCTCCTGCAAAAGGCCACCACCTTCCGCGACGAAAATCTCCTCCGCCCGGAAAGCAGACAGGCCTTCGAGGCGAACTTCTCCCCGGGTGGGGAAGCGCAGTGGTGCCTTGTCCCCTGGGCCGGCCATCGCGAGGAAGAAGAAGCCTTGAGCAAAAAGCACAAAATCACCATCCGCTGCCTCCCGAAAGGCCCTCTCGGCCAAGCCCCGGACGGTGCCGCCTGCCTGCTGACCGGCCAGCCCGCCCAGCAGATGGCCCTCTTCGCCCGCGCCTACTAAAACCACGCCGCCCCATCAAATGAGAGCCGGGCCGCTTCTCCACACCTCTCCCTGCAAATCGAGCAGAAGAGCGGGCTCCTGGCATGCGGTCGCTCGCGGGAGTCTCTTGGAATTCTTGCCCGAGGAGGGGCGGCCATGATCGACGACTTGGAACGGGTCCAAGTCACCAGCGCCGAGCAACTGCGCACCTGGTTCGAAGCCCACCACGCCCAGCCGGAAAGCATCTGGCTGGTGACCTACAAAAAATGCCGGCCGGAAAAATACCTCCCTAACACTGAAATCGTGGATGCCTGCGTGGCCTTTGGATGGGTGGACGGTCGGCGCAAAGTGCTCGACGAAGAGCGGACCATGCAACTGCTCGCTCCCAGGAAGACGGACAAATGGTCCCAAAGCTACCAAGTCCGTTACCAACGACTCCTGAAAGAGGGCAAAATGCACTCGGCCGGACTGCGAGCGGTGCAAGCGGCCCAAGCGAGCGGCGGCTGGGAAGCCTTTCGGGAAGTGGACGCCTTGCGAGTCCCCCAGGATCTGGGGGAGGCCTTAAAGAAAGTCCCCCCAGCCCTCAAGCACTTCGAGGCCTTCCCACCCTCAGCCCGCCGGGACATCCTGCGTTGGATCGAACTAGCCAAGCGGAAAGAAACCCGAGCTCGGCGCATTCTAGAAACCGTCGCGAAAGCCGAGCGAAACGAGCGAGCCTCTGGGACGGGAGCGAAAAAATGATGGAGCTTATTTTGAGACGAGGAAAGAGGCAGGGGCTGCCACCAGCAAGCGAACCTTTGCTTGCCAAAACCAAGAAGGCAGCCACCTTCCCTCCCCAGTAGGAGAAAGTGAACCTCTTGGAAGGGTGGCTGAGTCCGGTCGAAGGCACTCGACTCGAAATCGAGCGTGGCAGCGATGTCACCGTGGGTTCGAATCCCACCCCTTCCGCCAGAATCCAGGGTCCCACAGGGGCCCTGGCTTCTGGCTTAACAGGGGTGGGCCGAGAGCCCTTGGGCAAAGCCCAACCAAGTTCGAGTGCCCCCTTGCGAAGCAAGTAACCTACAAAAGGGAACTCCGCAGGAGGAGTTCCCCCTGATGCTGGATTGAGAATCGTGCCCACCCTGCTACTCTCCTGGCATGTCGACCGACCGAACGCCTGTCTTGGCCTTTGCCGTCCTGCTGGGTAGCCTGGCCCTCTTTCGTCTGGCTGGTGCTTCTTTTCCGCTGGAGTGGGTCAATTTTTCGCCTTTTGCGGCCTGCCTCCTCCTGGGTGGCCGTTTCCTGCCTGGCCGAGCCTCCCTGACCTGGCTCTTGGCCGTGTTTTTCGTGACCGGGCTGGCTCTCAATCTCGCTTACGGGGGGCCTCTTTTTGCGTGGTCGGGCCTGGTGGCCTTGCTCGCCCTGGCGCTCGCTTGGCTGATAGGGCGGGCTCTTCAAAAGCGCCAGGCCGGCTTCCTGCTGACACTGGGAGGCAGCCTAGGTGCGGCCCTTCTTTTTTATCTTCTCACCAATGCCTTCTCTTGGCTGGGAAGCGACCTCTACCCCAAAAACCTGACCGGATTGCAAGAGGCCTTCTGGACGGGCCCGCCCGAGGCCGTGCTCCCCACTTGGTGGTTCTTCCGCAATTCCCTCATTGGAAACGTCTTGTTCACGACCGTCTATTGGTGGGGCGTCGTCCATTCTCCGGGGAAAGCTCGGGTCGCCAAGCTCGCCCGCGAGGCCACGGCCTCTCGACAGCCCTCCCCCTAGGTGGGCTCGATAAAATTCTACTGGCAGGCTCCCCTCTCCTCCCTAAAGATGCCGCGTCCCGCTCACTCGGGTCGCCAACTGTTTCCTCCTCGATTCCGTGCCCAAAAAGAAAGAAGATTTTTCCCAAGCTGAGATCAATCAATCCCTCTCCCCAGAGGACAAGATCGCCCTGCTCCGATTGATGTTCCGCATTCGCCGCTTCGAGCAGGTGGCGCTGAAATACTACAACGCGGGCAAGATGGGAGGCTTCCTCCACCTCTACATCGGACAGGAATCGGTCGCTGTGGGGACGATGTCCCTCTGCGGGGACCACGACCACGTCATCACCGCCTATCGCGACCACGGCCACGCCATCGCCGCCGGCATGGGCATGAACGAATGCATGGCCGAGCTCTATGGCAAGGCCACCGGTTGCTCCAAGGGCAAAGGGGGCTCCATGCACTTCTTCGCTCCCGAGAAAAATTATTGGGGCGGTCACGGCATCGTGGCCGGGCAAACACCACTCGGCCTCGGCCTCGGCTACGGCCTGAAATACCAGGGTCTGGAAGGGGCGGCCCTCTGCTACATGGGAGACGGCGCTGTCAACCAAGGCGCCTTCCACGAAAGCCTCAACCTGGCCGCCCTCTTTGAAATCCCTGTTATCTTCATCATCGAGAACAATGGCTATTCCATGGGCACGAGCCAAGTCCGCAGTTCCTCCTATCCCAAATTCCTGGCCAAGCGAGCCGAGGGCTACAACATGGCTTGGGACGTCGTGAATGGAGAGCATCTCTACGAAGTCCGGGCCAAAACCCAGATCGCCCTCGAGCGGGCTCGCAAGGAAAGCAAGCCGACGCTTCTCGAGATCGACACCTACCGCTACTACGGGCACTCCATCGCCGATGCCAATCACAAGAAGTATCGGGCCGCCGAAGAGATCAAAAAATACCAGGCCGAGCACGATCCCCTTCGTCACTGGCGACGCCAACTGGTCGCCGAGGGAGTCCTGACGGACGAGGAAGCGGAGGACATCGACACCGAGGCCAAAAAGGAAGCCAATGCCTCTCACGACTTCGCAGACAGCTCCGCCCCCCCCACCGTCGAGTCCATCATGGAAGACGTTTACTGGGAAACCGACAACCAGACCGAAGCCTCCCAGATCGGTCGCCACTTTTTCTGAGACCGCCTTTTTCGCTCCATCATGCGCACCATGCTATACCGCCACGCCCTTCGCGAAGGGCTCGACGAGGAACTCCAGCGGGACGAAAACGTCGTCATCATGGGCGAAGAGGTCGCTCAATACAATGGGGCCTACAAAGTCACCGAAGGCCTCTGGGAAAAATGGGGAGACAAGCGCATCGTGGACACCCCCATCTCGGAAGCCGGATTCATTGGCATGGGCATCGGTGCCTCCATGCTGGGCGTGCGCCCCGTCATGGAACTGATGTTCTGGAGCTTCCACAGCGTAGCTTTTGACCAACTCGTGAACAATGCCGCCTGCGTCCGCTACATGTCCGGCGGCCTCATCCATGTGCCCATCGTGGTGCGCGGGCCCGCCAATGGCGGCACCAATGTGGGGGCGACCCACTCCCACATCCCGGAAGGACTCTTCGCAGCCTTCCCGGGCTTAAAAGTCTGCGCCCCCGCCACCCCGGCCGATGCCAAGGGACTCATGAAAGCGGCCATCCGTGACAACGACCCCGTCTACGTCATGGAAAACACCCTTCTCTACGGAACCGAGGGCGAAGTCCCGGAGGCCGACGCAGGCGATCACCTCGTGCCGCTCGGAAAAGCGGAGGTAAAACGGGAGGGCAGCGATCTCTCCCTCATCGCCCATGGCCGCTCCGTCATCCAAGCACTGGAAGCAGCGCAAACCCTGGAGAGCGAACATGGCATCCAGGCCGAAGTGCTCGACCTCCGCTCCATCCGCCCGTTGGACGTGGACGCCATCCTCGAAACCGTCGCCAAAACCAATCGAGCCGTCCTGGTCGACGAAAGCAAAGGCTTTGGCGGCGTCTCCGCCATGGTGGCCACCCTCATCCAAGAAGAAGCCTTCGATCACTTGGACGCCCCCATCCTCCGGGTCACCACCGTGGACGCCCCCGCCATCTACTCGCCCTACGTCGAGAACGAGCAACTTCCAAACCCCAAGCGAATCGTCGAAAAGGTCCTTCAGATCGCCTGACAGGAACCCTCTCCTTTCGTCTTCCTCACCCAGCACCGCGACCCATGGCCACCTTCATCGAAATGCCCAAACTGAGCGACACCATGACCGAGGGCACCCTCCTCGCATGGCAAGTCGAGGAGGGAGACAAAGTGGAAATCGGCGACATCATCGCAGAAGTCGAAACCGACAAAGCCACTATGGAAATGGAGGCCTTCGACGAAGGCATCCTCGGAAAAATCTACGTCCAAGGCGGGGAGAAAGCACCGGTCGGCGCTGCCCTTGCCGTGCTGGTGGAAGAGGGAGAAGAAGCGCCCGCCAGCCCCGGCGCTGCTACCGCCGCCCCGCCCCAGGCGGAGGAAAAGAAAGAAGAGAGCTCCGCGGCCAGCGCCCCGGAAACGGAAGCCCCGAAACCGGCCAGCTCCTCCGGAGAAAAAATCAAATCCTCGCCCCTGGCCCGCAAAATCGCCGCCGAAAAAGGGATCGACCTCACGCAAGTCTCCGGCACCGGCCCGGGAGGACGCATCGTCAAAAAAGACGTGGAGAACTTCAAGCCCGCTCCGGCCGCCCGGGCCGGCAGCGCTCCTTCGGGCGGGGTCAGTGTGCAGCCCGGCGTCCTGCCGGTCGTCAAGGAAGGGGATGTGGTCGAGCCGAACAGCTCGCTCCGCGAAATCATCGCGCGCAACCTGGTGGGCTCCAAACAACAGGTCCCCCACTTCTACCTTCGACTCCAAGTCGACGCCGCCCCCCTCCTCAAAATCCGCAAAGAGATCAATGCCTCCCAAGAGGGCAAAGAGTCGCCTAACAAATACACTGTGAACGACTTCATCCTCATGGCGGTCATCAGCGCCCTGAAGGCCGTACCGGCCGTGAATGCCTCTTGGAACGGAGACTCCATCGTAAAGTTTGCCCAAATCGGCGTCTCTGTCGCGATCTCCGTCCCCGATGGCCTGGTGACCCCGGTCATCAAAGACGCCGGCAGCCAGTCCCTCTTGGGGATCAGCCAAGCCGTGAAAGACTTCGCCGTGCGGGCCAAGGAGGGCAAACTCAAGCCCAATGAGTATGACGGCGGCACCATCACCGTCAGCAACTTGGGCGCTTGGGGCATCGACCACTTCGACGCCATCATCAATCCGCCTCAAGCCTGCATCGTAAGCGTGGGCGCGGCCAAACAGGAACCGGTCGTGGAAAATGGCGAACTCCAAATCGGCACCCGGATGTGGCTCGGCTTAAGCGTCGACCACCGAGTCGTCGACGGAGCCCTCGCCGCCACCTTCATGGCCGAGCTCAAAAAGCGGATCGAGAAACCAGCCCTAATGCTCGTCTAGCGAGCGCCGTCCAGAGCATTTGCAAAGAGCTCGCCTTCACCCAAAGCTGCCGGATCCAGGGAGAGAACGTCCGCGCGCCTGAAACCTGAAACCTCCCCCTAAGACAACCCCAGCATCTGCTCCACCCTCGCCAGCTTCCCTTCTTGGTAGCCTGAGGGAAAATCGGGTCGCTTGATTTCCCAGCCTTCGGCTTCGGCCAGGGCAGCCAGTTTTTCGCTGGGGTGCACCACCACTCTATTTTCAGCGCAACGAAGGAGCGGGAGATCGTTGGCGCTGTCGGTGTAGGCCCAACTGTCTGGCAGCGCTTGGGGATCGGCCGGATCAAAGCCCGTCGGGAGAAAGGCTTTCATGGGAGGAAGCTTGGCCGCTCTCTTGTTATTGGGACCCTCTATTTCGGGCAGAAGGGGCATGGGGTCGCGCAGGCGCATGGGGGTGCTGACACATTCATCGAATTCCAGTTTGCGAGCGATGGCTTCGGCGTAGAGGCCGGGACTGGCCGTGTTCAGGATGAGCGTCCGTCCTTCGTAGCGGTGGCGGTCGATCTCCCGCAGCATCTCCGCGAAGCAGTGCCGCGGGATCAGCTCCTCCACAAACTCATCCACCAAGTCCCAGATGCGGTGGGCGGGGAGCTTCCAGAGAAAGGAGAAATAGAGACGCTTGAGACCGCGGGCCCCCACCAGGGGCACCAAAGGCAGGCCAAAGGCCACCAGGGCCAGGTGCCAACGACGACGCGGTTCCCGCCGGATCACCTGCTGGGCAAAAAGCATCTGGGTGTCCCCAGGGAGCAGGGTGCCATCGAGGTCGAAAAAGGCGTAGCCGGGCATGGAGTCAGGGAGGAAACACGAAAACGGCGGCCACGCGGGCCGCCGTTGCAAGAAAGATTTTCCTCAAGAAGGCGCGCTCAGGAGTAGCTCGCTTGCGCTCCCGCGAGATCGCGCTTGCCAATCCAAGGCATGAGCGCCCGCAAGCGCGTTCCCACCTCCTCGATGGGGTGAGCCGCTTCCTCTTCCCGGATCTGGGTGAAAGTGGGCTGGCCCGCCTCATTCTCGGCGATCCACTTTTTGGCGAAGGTCCCGTCCTGAATCTCCTTGAGGGCCAGGCGCATCTTGTCCTTCACGTCGTCGGTGATGATCTTGGGGCCCACCACCACGTCCCCCCACTCGGCTGTTTCCGAAATGGAGAAGCGCATGCCAGCGATGCCCGATTCATTCATGAGGTCTACGATCAGTTTCAGCTCGTGGAGACACTCGAAGTAGGCCATTTCCGGCTGGTAGCCTGCTTCCACCAGCACCTCAAAGCCCGCTTTCACGAGCGCGCTGGCCCCCCCGCAGAGCACCGTTTGCTCGCCGAAGAGATCGGTTTCGGTCTCCTCCTTGAAGGTCGTTTCGAAGACCCCGCCCTTGGTTCCCCCAATGCCCTTGGCCCAAGCGAGAGCGATCTCGCGCGCCTTGCCGTTCACGTCTTGGTGAATGGCGATCAAGCTGGGCACGCCCTTACCCTCCTGGTATTGGCTGCGGACGGTGTGCCCGGGGCCCTTCGGCGCCACCATGATGACATTGACATCCTTGGGCGGCACGATGGTTTCGAAGTGGACGGCAAAACCGTGGGAAAAAAGAAGCGTCTTGTTGCTATCGAGATTGGGAGCGATGTCGGCTCCATAGACTTTCGGAATGGCCGTGTCCGGCACCGCCACCATCACGACATCGGCCGCTTTGACCGCCTCCGCGCTCAGCATGACCTGAAAGCCCAGCTTTTCGGCTGGCTCCCAAGACTTGCTGCCCTCATAAAGGCCGATCACGACTTGGACGCCACTTTCCTTGAGATTGAGGGCGTGAGCGTGGCCCTGGGATCCGAAGCCGATGACGGCGCAAGTCTTGCCTTCGAGCACTTTGAGATCTGCGTCACTATCCGTGTAAATTTTCGCTGCCATGATGGGGAATCCCCGTTTTTTCGGGGGCGAAAGGGGTAGCGGGGATTGCGCTGGGGGTCAACTTGGAAAAGCGGGAAGACCCCAGCCCTTATACCAAGCTGCCGAATTGGCTGGTAGAATGGCCGAGTGGATTTCGGGCCAGACCAAGGCGCGACG
>JBCCJK010000056.1 GCA_039027815.1 Verrucomicrobiota bacterium | reverse complement strand
GGCCGAGTGGATTTCGGGCCAGACCAAGGCGCGACGAGGGCGCGGTGCAGGCACCGTAACCGAGGAGCAACGCAGCGCTGGCTCGAAAGACACCGGCTCTTCCTTCCCCGCGCTTCAGCGCCTCTTCCCCACAACACCTCCCCTCCATTCTAACAGTGAATTCTGGAGGTTGGTATCAGCGGCCCGCTACTTTCCGATGCAAAAACTCCCGAAGATTTCCCCGAGGAGTTCCTCCGCATCCAGCTGGCCGACCACCTCGCCGACCGCCTCCATCGCCTCCCGCAGCTCGAGCGCGAGAAACTCGGGCGACTCCCCTTGAGCCAACTTGGCGAGAGCCGCGCTCAAAGCCCGCTCGGCCTGCTCCAGCGCCCGGCGATGCCGTAAATTGATCGCCACAAAGCCCTCGGCGCGCAGCTCCTCGCGATCGACCAGCAGATAGGCGATCACCCTCGCCAAGTCCTCCACCCCTTCCCCCGTCTCGCAGGAAAGGCGCACCGCCTCCCGCCCCTCCCAGCTCCCCAGGAGCCCCAGGTCCACCTTGTTCAAAACCAGCAGGGCCTTGGAAGCGGCCCCGATCGCCTCCTCCACGAGAGCCGCCTCGGCTTCCTGCGCGCTCCCATCGATGATCCCCAAGGCCAAGTCCGCTTGGGCGATCGCCTCCCGGGTGCGCTCCACTCCCGCTTGTTCCACCGGATCGGCCGTCTCCCGGAGACCTGCCGTATCGATCAAGCGGACCGGCACCCCCTGAAAATTCACCACCTCCTCCACCGTGTCCCGGGTCGTCCCGGCGGCTTCGTTGACGATCGCCCGCTCGAAGCCGAGCAGCCGATTGAGGAGACTGGACTTCCCCGCGTTGGGTTGGCCGCACAAAACCACCCTGGCCCCCTCCCGCAGAATCCTGCCCTCCTCGGCCGTCGCCAAGAGCCCCCCCACTCTCGCTTCCAGCCGCTCCAGGCGGACCCGCAACTGCTGGCCGGTTTCCGGGTCGATGTCCTCGTCTGGAAAATCGATGTAAGCCTCGATGTGGCTGAGGAGAGACAGCAACTCCCCCCGCAGCTCGAGGAGCCGCTCACTCAGCCGGCCCTCTTTCTGGGCAGCGGCCGCCCTCAGCGCGAGATCGGTTTGCGCGCCGATCAAATCCATGATCCCCTCGGCTTGCGTCAGGTCCAGCTTGCCGTTCAAAAAAGCCCGCTCGGTGAATTCCCCCGGTGCCGCTGGTCGCGCTCCCGCCCGAAACAGCGCTTCCAAAACGCGCTCGGTCACCAGCTCCCCCCCGTGGCCGGTGAACTCCACCAGCTCCTCTCCGGTGTAACTCTTGGGCGCCCGAAAAAAGGTCAGGAGCCCATCGTCCAGCTCCCTCTGCCCGTCCCAAGCCCGCACCCTCAGGACTCGTCTCGGCGCCCAAGCAGCGGCCGGTTGGCTTGCCCGAAAGACCTGAGCAGCCACCGCCAGCGCTCCCGGCCCCGAGACCCGCAGCAGGGAAATCGCGCCTCGCCCTGGCGGCGAAGCGACTGCCGCGATCACCTCCTCTCGTATCATGCCAACGACTGCGCAGCCAGCACCGCTTGCAGCTCCTCGAGACAGCGCTCGTTTTGAGAGGGCGTCCCGATGGAGATCCGGACCCACTCCGGCAGCTTGTAGCTCGCCATGGCCCGCAAGATAATGCCCCGCGCCATCATCTCGCGGAAAACGGCCTCCCCATCGCCCACCTTCACCAGGACAAAGTTCGCAAAGCTGGGAATGAACTCCAAACCCATCTCGGCAAAGGCCCCTTGGAAAAAGACCCTTCCCTCATCGGTGACCGACTTCGTCCGGTCCTGGTGCTCTTGGTCCAAAAGCCCCGCCAAAGCCCCCGCTTGGGCAATGGCATTGGCATTGAAGGGTTGCCGGCATTTCTGCAAGACCTCCGCCAGAGGCTGGGGCGCCAAACCGTAGCCGATTCGCAGCGCCGAGAGCCCTTGGATCTTGGAAAAAGTCCGCATCACCACCACATTCCGCCCCTCCCTCACAAATCGCAGGGTGTCGGGCGGGGAATCGAGAAACTCGTAGTAGGCCTCATCGAAGACCACTACCACCTCCTCGGGCACCCGGTCCAGAAAGCGCTCGATCTCGCTCTCGGTCACCAAGGTGCCGGTAGGGTTGTTGGGGTTGGCGATGAACACCTCTCGGGTATCCGGCCGGATGGCCGCCGCCATCGCTTCCAAATCGTGCTGAAAGCCCGGCTTCTCCGGAACCTCAATCGTCTCCGCGCCGAAGAGCGTCGACATCAGCTTGTAGACCACAAAAGCGTGATCGCTCACGACCGTGCTCGTGCCGGGCTTGAGCAGCGAGTGCCCGAGCAGCTCAATGATCTCGTTGGACCCATTGCCCAAGACCACATTCTCGCGGTCCAAGTCGAACTTCTCGGCGATGGCCGTGCGCAGCTTCCATCCGCCCCCATCAGGATAGAGATGGGCCTTTGGCAGGGCCTCCGTCATGGCGGCGACCGCCCGGGGCGAGGGGCCGAGCGGATTCTCATTGGAGGCCAGCTTGAGAATGGCCGAGGGCTCCAAACCGAGTTCCCGGGCCACATCCTCGATCGGCTTGCCTGGCTCGTAGGCATGCAAATCGCGCAACTGGGCGTGCACCTGATCCAAAATTGACATAGGGCGGAAATTTCAGTGGAAAGCAGAAAGGGTCAAGGCTTCCGGTTCTTTCCTACGAATCCCGTCCCCGACCGAGAAGAACCACCCCCCCCACGAAACAGTCTATGAGCCAAGAAACCCGCCTTGAACGCGACTCCATGGGCGAGATGGAAGTCCCCCTCCAAGCCCTCTACGGGGCCTCCACCCAACGCGCCGTCCTCAACTTCCCCATCGCCGGCCGCCCCTTGCCGACCGCCTTCATCCACGCCTTCGCGCTCATCAAGTGGGCTGCCGCCCACACCAATGGTGAGCTGGGCGTGGTCTCGACCGACAAGACCGCCCTCATCGCCCAGGCCTGCGAAGCCATCCTCCGGGGCGAAATCGGCCCGGAGCACTTTCCTGTCGATGTCTTCCAAACGGGCTCCGGCACCTCCACCAACATGAACTTGAACGAGGTCATCGCCACCCTCGCCAAACGGGCCGCGCCCGACTGCGGCGTGCATCCTAACGACCACGTCAATCAAAGCCAATCCTCGAACGACACCTTCCCCACCGCCATGCACATCGCGGTGGCCGTCGCGCTCAAAGACACCCTCATCCCGGCCCTGACCGCCCTCGGCCAAAGCCTCCGCGCCAAAAGCCAGGAGTTTTGGGACGTGCTCAAGATCGGACGCACCCACCTCATGGACGCCACCCCCGTGCGTCTGGGTCAAGAGTTCTCCGGCTTTGCCAAGCAGGTCGAAAAAGCGGTCGATCGCTCTCAAAAAGCCCTCAAAAGCCTCCACGAACTGGCCCTCGGTGGCACCGCGGTGGGCACGGGACTCAACTGCCACCCGGAGTTCCCCCGGCGGGCCATTGCTCGCCTCGCGGAGCGGACCGGCATTCCCTTCGTGGAGGCAGCCGATCACTTTGAAGCGCAAGCGGCCAAGGACAGCTTGGTCGAAGCCCACGGCCAGCTCAACACCATCGCCAGCAGCCTCTTCAAAATCGCCAACGACATCCGCCTCCTCGGCTCCGGTCCCCGCTGCTCGCTCGGGGAAATCCGCCTCCCCGCCACCCAGCCCGGCTCCTCCATCATGCCGGGCAAGGTCAACCCCGTCATGAGCGAGGCCGTCACCATGGTGGCCGCGCGCGTCTTCGGAAACCAAAACACCGTCACCTGGTGTGGGGCCAATGGGCACTTCGAACTGAATGTCTTCATGCCCGTCATGATCGACGCCCTGCTCGAAAGCATCGACCTCTTGGCCCAGGCCTCCCAAGTCTTCCGCAGCAAGTGCGTGGAGGGCATCGAAGCCAATCCCGAGCGCTGCAGTGAACTCATCGAGTATTCCCTCAGCATGGTCACCAGCCTGGCCCCCGTCATCGGCTACGACCTCGCCACCCAGATCGCCAAAGAAAGCGTGGAAACCGGGCGGACCGTCCGGGAGCTTTGCCAAGAGCGACTCGCAGCACTCTCCCTGACCCAAGCGCAGCTCGACGCCGCCCTCGACCCCGCCCGCATGACCGAGCCCGGCTGACAAAGAACTCACAAAAAAGAACTTCGTTTCCCAGAAGAGGGCGCTCATGCTGGGTGATGACCCGCCTCCTCTTTTTGCTTCCGCTCCTCCCCCTCTTGGCGGTGGCAGGCCCGCGCGACCAGGCTTGGGAGGCGATCGATCAGGCCTTGGCTGACGACCTGCCCCAAACAGCCCTCCAAAAGCTAGCCCCTCTTTCCAAAGCCGCTCTCGCGGAGAAGGCCTGGGGCGAAGCCGCCAAGGCCATCGCGCTGCGCCATCGCTTGGAAGGGGAGATCGAGGGAGGCCTGGCCGCCATGATCCGAGGCCTAGACGGGGAGCGCACTGGCCTACCGTCCCAAGTCCAGCCTCTCCTGAGCACCCTCTCGGCCAAGTGGCTCTTTCGCTACTACCAGGAAAACCGCTGGCGCATTCTCGATCGCTCCCCCACCGCCGAGCCACCCGGGGACGACTTCGAAACCTGGGACCTCGTGACCATGCTGGGTGAAATTGACCAGCGCTTCCAAGAAGCCCTCTCCCAGCCCCTCCCCTTGCAGCAAACGCCCATCGCCGAGATCGCGGCCCTCCTCACAGAAAGCTCTCTCAGCGATCGCTTTCGCCCCACCGTCTTCGACTTTCTGGCGCACGAAGCGATCGATTTCTACCTCCTGGGCGAGCAAGCCTCCACCTCCCCTCCCCATCCCTGGGAGGTCGCGGCTGACTCCCCGGCTCTCGGCGATTTGGAAAGCTTTCTCAACTGGCAGCCAGAGCAGGTCGCCGAAAACGATCGCCAGCTCCAGACCCTCCGCCTTTACCAAAGTCTGGCCCGCTTCCACCGGGAACAGGACCAGCCAGACGCCCTTCTTCTACTCGATTTGGAACGGCTCGCCTGGGCGGACCGCGCCTCCCCAGAAGACACCCAAGTCGCCTACCAAGCCGCTCTCCGGCGCTTCCTGAAAGCGCACCCAAAGCACGAACTCTCCGCTTTGGCAGCGGAGCGCTTGGGCCGTCTTCTCTGGTCGGCCGGGCAAGCTGTTGAGGCACATCGTCTCGCGACCGACTCAGCCCTCCAGTTTCCCGACTCGATTTTCGGCCAGCTCTGCCAAGGATTGGTCCGGGAGATCGAAGCCCCTGCCTTCCGGCTGGAAACCGAGCGGACTTGGACCCCCGCCGGGGCCGAGATCGAACTGCGGACCCGCAACCTCGAGCGCGCCTACCTCCGCGCCTACTCCCGGCGCTGGGAACCCCACCTGGATGCCCATCCCGACGAAAAGGCCCTCTCGGAGATACTCGAAACCGAGCCCAGCCAGGCCTGGGACCTTCCCCTGACCGACACGGGAAAGTACCGCCCCGCCACCACCACACCCGAAGCGCCTCACTTAGAACCCGGATTCTATCTCCTCGTCGCGAGCAGCCAACCGGACTTCGAGCCGGGCGACCCCTTCCTGCAAGCCTGCCCCATCTGGGTCACCGACCTGGCCCTCGTGGTGCGGGGCGACTCAGAGGGAAAGCTGAATGGCTTCGTAAAAGACGCGCTCAGCGGCCGCCCCCTCGCCCAGGCCCAAGTCACCCGCCACCTGGAAGGCCAGCCCTGGCTCGGACGCAAAACCGTTCGCACCGACCCCAGCGGTTTCTTCGAATTCCCCTCTCAGGAAGGAGATCGCTCCTATGAGCTTTTGGCTTCCTTTGGAGGGAGCCGAGTGGCCGTCGCTGGTTGGAAAGGACATTCCTTTCAAGAACCCTCCGCCAAGCCCGATGACCGGCTTCTTCTTTTCACCGACCGCGCGCTCTATCGCCCTGGCCAAAGCATCCACGTGAAGGGAATCCGCTACCACGCCGATTCCCGAAAAAACAAATACACCACGGTCGCGGACCACCGCTTCACCCTCCTCTTCCGGGATCCCCAGGGCCAAGTCTTGGCCGAAACCCCCGTCACCACCAATGGCTACGGCTCCTTTTCGACCACCCTGACCGCACCCAGCGGCAGCCTCCTGGGGCGCTGTCGCCTGAGCGCCCCCGGCGCGAGGGGATCCACTTCTCTCAACGTGGAAGAATACAAGCGGCCCCAGTTCTTCGCGAAACTCGAACCTCCCGAGGCCAGCGTCCAGTTAGGGGACACCGTCACCGTGCTTGGCAAAGCGGAAGCCTACACCGGGGCCGCGATCGACGGCGCTCGGGTCAGCTGGCGGGTCGTTCGCCGCCCTCATTTTCCGGACTGGATTCGCTGGTGCTGGTGGGTTCAGCCGCCCTCCGCGGGCGACCAGGAAATCGCCCTGGGAACGGCCGAAACCGCGCCTGACGGCAGCTTCGCCATCCGTTTCCCGGCCCTCCCCGAGCCCGGCATCGATCCCAAAACCGAACCGGTCTTTCACTTCGAAATCAGCGCCGAAGTCACCGACCGCACCGGCGAAACCCGCTCTGCCCGCCAGACCATCCGTCTGGCCTACACCGCCGCCCAAGTCAGCCTATCGAGCGAGCCTTGGCTGACCGTCGACCGCCCGATTGTCCTTCAAGTGCGAACGCTCTCCCATGATGGAGAACCCCGGGATCTCGAGGGCGAGCTGACCGTCCACCGCTTGCAAGAACCCGAAAAAGTCCTCCGCCCCGCGCTCCTTTCGCGCGCGGGCCAAAGCACCGATCCTGACACCTGGCCCCTCGGCGAGGTCGTCGCCACCCAGAGCCTGGCCAGCCAAGCCGGCCAAACCCAAGCCACCTTGGCCCCGCTCCCCGCCGGACTCTATCGCGCGGTCTGGACCTCCCAAGACGGTCAAGGCCAGGCCCTGACCGCCCTCTACGGCTTTCAGGTCGTGGACGAGCAAGCCTCCAGCTACCCCGCTCGGCAGCCTTTTGTCGTGGAGTCGCCTAGTTGGCAAGTGCAGCCGGGCGAGACCTTCCGTTTCCTCTGGGGCTCAGGCTACGAAAGCGCCCACGCCAGCGTGGAGCTTTTTCATCGCGGCCAAAGGATCGCCCGCTATCAGACCGACCCGCAAAAAACCCAACAAGTTTTCACCTTCGCCGTGCAGGAAAAACACCGAGGTGGCTTCCAGTTGGTCGTCTCCCAGATCAGCGAGAACCGCTTGCACGAAAGCGCCCACCACATCGCCGTTCCCTGGAGCCATCAGCAACTCCGCCTTCGTTGGGAGCATTTCACGGACAAGCTTCGGCCGGGGGCCGAAGAATCCTGGACGGCCGTCATCGAGACGCCTGAAGGCCAGGCCCTGGACGCCGAATTCGTAGCCACCCTCTACGACGCCTCGCTCGACGCCTACCTCCCGCACCATTTTCCCGCGAGCTTTTCCGGTTTCTACCACGATCGTGGTAGCCTCTCCTACCGCGCCGCCAGCATCCGCCCCGCTTCCCAGCGCTCCTACTCCCGGGTCACTTGGGAGGGCCTGGCCCCCGCCTTTCCCCCGTTTCGCTCCTTCCACGAGAAGCTCGGGGCCCTTTCATTCTTTGGCCCATTCTTTGGCCGAGAGGAAAGAGCCTTCAGCGCCGGAGGAGGGGTCTTGGAATTGGCTGGGGATTCCGATCCCTTCGCCAGCCCGGCCCCGTCGTCGGAGTCTGACGGAGCCTTGGCAGGCCGCCTGGCGGAGGAAAGCCCCTCCCCACGACCCGCCCTCGATCAAGTGACCCTCCGCGAAAACCTCAACGAAACCGCCTTCTTCTTCCCGCACCTCACGAGCGACCCTGAAACCGGCCAAGTCCGCCTGCACTTCACCCTGCCGGAGGCCCTCACCACTTGGCGTTTTCTCGGCTTTGCCCACGATACCAGACTGCGCGCCGGCCACCTGGAGGGCCAGGCCATCACGGCCAAGAAACTGATGGTCCAGCCCAACCCGCCGCGCTTCCTCCGCGTGGGCGACACCCTCCACTTCACCACCAAGGTCAGCAACCAAAGCGAAGCCGAACAGACCGGCGTGGCCCGTCTCACCCTCGCGGAAGCTCGCACGGAAAAGGACCGCAGCGCCGAACTCATCTCGGGCGATCTCGAACAGCCCTTCACCATCCCCGCCCAGCAAAGCGCCACCCTCTCCTGGAAGATCACCGTCCCCGAGGGCACGCCTTTCCTGACTTACCAAGCAGTCGCCTCCACTGGCGACCTCTCCGATGGCGAAAAAGGTTGGTTGCCGGTGCTTTCCAAAAAAATCCTCGTTACTGAATCCCTTGCTCTCCCCATTCGCGGCCAAGGCAGCCAGGAATTCGCCTTCCCCAAGCTCCTCGCAAGCGGCGCATCAGAAACTCTCCGCAGCCAACGCCTCGAAGTAGAGGCAGTTTCCCACCCCGCTTGGTATGCCATCATGGCTCTGCCCTACCTCATGGAATTTCCCCACGAGTGCGCCGAGCAGACCTTCAATCGTTATTACGCCAACGCCCTCGCGAAGCACATCGCGAACAGCGATCCCAAGATCGCCAAGATCTTCGAACAATGGCGCGGCACCGAGGCCCTCGATTCGCCTTTAGAAAAGAACGAAGAGATCAAGCAGATCGCCTTGGAGGAAACCCCCTGGGTTCGCCAAGCCACCAACGAATCCGAAGCCCGTCGCCAAGTCGGCCTCTACTTCGAGCCGAACACCGTCGAGCACGAGCTGGAGAAAGCCCTCCGCAAGCTCACCGAGATGCAGCGCCCCGACGGCCTCTGGCCGTGGTTCCCCGGTGGCCGTGGCTCGGAATACATCAGCCTCTACCTCAGCACCGGCTTCGCGCGACTCCGCGCTCTCGGTATCGAAACGGATCTCACCCCCGCGCTCCAAGCCCTGCCTGCCATCGACGCCGACTTCCGCCAACGCTGGGCAGACATCCTCGAAGACGACACCCTCGACCAAAACCACTACTCCCCCCACATCGCCCACTACCTCTACACGCGAACCTTCTTCCTCAAGGACAAGGTCATCAGCGCAAACAACCAACCCGCCTTCGACTACTTCGTCTCCCAAGCCGAGCAATACTGGACGAGCACCCGCAGTCGCTTCTCCCGCGCCCAAACCGCGCTCGCCTTGCATCGCCTCGGCCAAAGCGAGACCGCCCAGCTCATCACACAATCACTGAAAGAGAACGCCATCATCGATGAAGAACGCGGCATGTATTGGAAAGACCGCGAGGGCGAAGGCTGGTGGTGGTGGCAAGCGCCCATCGAAACGCAGGCCATGATGATCGAAGCCTTCCGCGAAATCGATGGCGATGACAAGGCAGTCGAAAACTGCCAAGTCTGGCTCCTCAAACAAAAGCAAACCCAAGCCTGGAAAACCACCAAAGCCACCAGCGACGCCCTTTACGCTCTCCTTCAAGGAGTGGGGGCGTCCCGCCCCCAATGGCTCACCAGCGACGCACTCCTTGAAATCCAACTCGGCCAGAAAACCATCGAACCAGAGACTTCCGAAGCCGGCACCGGTTTCTACGAAAAGACCTTCAGCAAAGCCGAGATCGATCCCTCCATGGGCGACATCACCCTCACGAAGAATGACGAAGGCGTTTCTTGGGCCTCGGTGCACTGGCAATACCTCGACGACCTCGATCAAATCACCGCCCACAACGAAACCCCTCTCCGCCTCACCAAAACCCTCTTCACACGCGAGAACACCCCAAGCGGCCCCGTCCTCCGCCAAGTGGCTGGCCCGGTAGAGATCGGTCAGGAACTCGTCGTCCGCCTCACGCTCGAGACGGATCGCGCCATGGAATTCCTCCAACTAAAAGACCACCGAGGCTCCGGCACCGAGCCAGTCGATGTCCTTTCCGGCTATCGCTGGCAGGATGACCTCGGCTACTACCAAGTGACCCGAGACACCGCGACCCACTTTTTCATCGACCGGCTGCTCCCCGGGAAATATGTCTTCGAGTATAGCGTCCGCATCCAACACGCCGGGGAATACCCCATGGGCTTGGCCGAAATCCGCTCCATGTATGCCCCCGAGTTCAACGCCCATTCGGAGAATGTAGATCTCATCGTAAGATAGCGCGACTCATCCCGGCGAGCCTCGAATAACCCCAAGGTTTGTGGAGTGCGGCGGCGGGGCTTGCCCCGCGAGGGTGGAGGGAGTTTTATAGGGAGGGGGTGGGAGCGCTCTTTATACCAAATCCAAGAAAGGTTTGGACGATAGCGGAGCGGTTTTTGGGTTCTGGCAAGGCGGGAGTGGTCAGGCTGGACCGGGGTCCTGCCTGACCCGACCAACGCCGTCAGGAGCCAAAAGACGCCCGCCACGCCTCTTCCCGCAGCCACAGGCTGCCTGAATTACCAACCCCATCAGATCCTATCGTCCAAAGATTTCTTGGATTTGGTATTAGGGCTGGATAGTTGGCCCCGGCAAGCCACCGCACTCCAGAAGTCTTTTTGTAACTCACCCAAACGGCTCATCGAGACGACCCGGCCTACCACGCGCTGCACGCGTAAAAAACCTGATGCCCAAATTCCTGACCGCCGAATGGCGACATCTCCTCTTTCTGAACTACGAAGTCGAGCCCTCCGTGCTCACCCCCTACCTCCCGGCCGGCACCGCGCTCGACTTCTTCCAAGACCGCACCTTCGCCAGCCTCGTGGGTTTCCGTTTTCTGAAAACCCGTCTGAAAGGCTTCCCCATTCCCTTCCATCAGCACTTCGATGAGGTGAACCTCCGATTTTACGTCAAGCGCCAAGGCCCCGATGGCGAGTGGCGTCGGGGCGTCGTTTTCATCAAGGAAATCGTGCCCAAGCCCGCCATCACCTGGGTCGCCCGCGCTTGCTACGGAGAAAAGTATGTCACCACCAGAATGCGCCACCAACTTCGCCTGGACGAGCCCGATCCCAGCGCTCGCTACCAGTGGAAACACGGGGGCGCCTGGCAGACCCTGGGCCTCACCCTCGACGGACCGGCCGAGGACTTGCAGCCGGGATCAGAAGAGGAATTCATCACGGAGCACTACTGGGGCTACAGCCACACCCGAGGCGGAAACACCGTGGAATACCAGGTGGCCCACCCCCGCTGGCGAGTCCGCCCCGCCAGCCAACCCATCGCAGAAATCGATCTCGTCTCCCTCTACGGCCAAGCCTTCGCCGAGCCCCTCAGCCAAGCCCCCACCAGCGTCCTCTACGCGGAAGGCTCACCGGTGGCCGTCTACGATGGCCAGAAGATCGCCTAGAAGCGGTCTCGCAAATAGAAGTCGTACTATTTGTCAGGTGTATAGGAGTCATGGATGAATAGGGCGGAGAGCCAATGGGACATCGCGAAGACCATCCTAGCAGAAGCCCCCCGAAAACTACGGTAGCAAGCTTTCCCCGGTGGCCCGCGACGTCCCCGGCGCGGTGGGGGGAGACTTCTTGTTCTGGGTGCAGCTGATCCCAAGTGATAGGTAGTCGGAAAGGCCTTGGGTGGGTGCGTGGTTTGCGAATCGG